>JAYUHI010000047.1:0-2520 GCA_043767095.1 Bacteroidota bacterium | reverse complement strand
GCAGCTTTTTCCTTTTTCCAACCAACTTGAGCAGCCCTTGTTGAGTGGAGAAGTCCTTTTTGTTGATTTTCAGGTGGCCGGTTAAATGATTGATTCGGACCGTGAAAAGTGCAATCTGTGATTCCGGTGAGCCCGTGTCTGTGTTGCCTTTTGAGAAGCTGTGCTTAGTGAAAAGTTCTTGCTTTTTAGCCGTGTTTAAATACATCGCTTTTATCTTTTTAATTTTATTAGGCGGCAAAAGTAGGGCTAACGGGAAGAATATGCAAGAGGCACCGTAAAATCAAAAGAGTGCTGAAGTGTGACTTAATTGGGATTAATTGTGGCTTTTGGAAGTGAGATCAACCGATAGCTCCATAATCTTCACCACCTCACCGGCTTTATTAGATATTGGGCTAAAGTTCGACCACATGGAAACTAAATCACCGCGCTTGGTCTGCCTTTTCAATTCGCCCTTCCAGGGTATTCCGTGCGCCAGGTTAGAAAGGAAACTCCGGTAATCCTGGTATTGCTTGTCATCGCGGTGCAATAAAGATTTGAACTGCTCCATGTTTAATTCTGTCTGGGTGTATCCCAAGAGAGTGAGGAATTTTGGATTGGCTTTCTGAATGCTGCCATCTAAAGCAAACTCGCACACGGCAAGGGCCGAGTTAATGGCATTCATGTTGGTTTCCGCTTCCGACTGCCCCCTCTCCATTTCTTCCTGCGTGGCCTGAAGCTCCTCCATGTTCTGCCTCATCTCCTCTTCCTGCGCTCGCATTTGTTCCGTTAATTCCTGCGATTCCTCGAGGAGGCGCTGTGTTTTGGCATTCACTTTTACCGTGCTTACGGTTGAGGCCAGGGTCTCAGCAATTTTTTTAACAAAGTCGATTTCAAAATCTTTCAGAACAGTAAAGGAGGCGAGCTCCACCACTCCAAAAATCTGTTCGTTCAATTTCAGGGGAACAATTAAAATGCAATTGGGGTTGGCATCGCCCAGGCCGCTGGTGATGCGGATATAATTGTTGGGCACATCGGTTAAGAATACTGTGTCCATTTCCTGCCAGGCCTGCCCAACCAAACCTTCGCCTTTGTGAATTTTTTGATTAATGAATTTCTTTTTATCCCAGGCATAACAGGCAATCAGGCTAAGGGTTGGTTCAGTAGATTCCAAATCGTCTATCAAATAAAGTGCGCCCTGATTGGCATTCAGATATTTTACCAAACTGGCTGTAACCGTATCCGATAGTTTACTAACATCGTTCGTGTTTTGCCTCAGCAATTCCCCAAACTTAGCCAGGCCTTCTGTAGCCCAGTTGCGCTTTTTATCTTCATCAGCCACTCGCGAAAGGTTCGAGCGCATCTCCAGCAACGCATTGCCCAGCACATCGTGATCGCTGAGGGGTTTGAAGTTGCTATCGTATTTGCCATCGCCAATATTCTTGGCAAAAAGTGTGGTGGCTTTCAATCCATTAACCAACTGCTCGGTGGCCACCGCCATCTCCCCTATTTCGTCATTACCAAACTTGGTTTTCTTGTCTTCCACCAACTCCCCCTTGCCTAATTTAAGCACAACATCGCGGATGTAATTAATTGGGGTGGTGATATTGCGCATCAATAAATAAGCAAATGTTAAGCCCAGGGCAATAATCGCGATGCCAAACAAAAGGGTATTGCGTTGCAAATTGGTGGTGGCTTTAACCAGGTTGGCCTCTGCCTCAGCCGTAATTCTATTTTGCCTCTCCTGCACTTTGGTCAATATGCTGATGATACTATCTGAATCAGGAATTATCCTGGAGTCCACATAATCGCCTGCCAGTATTTTATTGATGCCTTCATAATCATCGAAAGAAGTCAGTTGGGTAACGATATTCTTTTGGGTATTGTCCAATAAATTATCAAACATTTTAAATGCCCTGGAAACAAGAACAGCTTGAGAAGTATCGGCAGCATTATCTCCATTCCGCTTTTTGCTTTCCTCCATCAAGGTTGTAATCTTACTTTTTACATCGGGGTATTGATTGCTGATGACAAAGCGCAAAGCGTTTTTATCTTCTTCGTTGGTTGATAAATATACCCAGTTGGTAATGAGCATGCGCGAGCGGTGCACCAGTGTTATCCACTCATTGATGGCATCGCGTGTAGGGTTAACTACCCGGGAAGAGTTTTGAACGGTGTCGTTGATATTGTTAACCGTGGCAAAGATGATGGAAGCGATTACGGTAAAAAGGAAAATCAGAATTAAGAAGCCGCCAAAAATCTTGGTGCCTATTTTTAACTGGAACCTTCGTTTGCTTGAGTCAGACATAATTTTTGAGAATCAGTAAAACCCTTCCAGATGCTTTAGAAAAATCAAATCCTTGAAAGGGCGGGCAAATTTAATCTTAGGAAATTAGCAAAAAAAACTAATATTACTATTTAAAAGTACACGGTTGCCTTTGAAATGACCGGTGTTCAATACTTCGATAATAAAATGATGGGTTAATGGACACCAATTGTAGTAATGCCGGTCGTATTGATGTTAATAAAATACAAAATGGCGGC
>JAYUHI010000046.1:0-5981 GCA_043767095.1 Bacteroidota bacterium | reverse complement strand
AGTCCGGTGAGGCAATGTTGACAGGCACCACTCAGGCAAATGGCGAACTTGGTTTAATGACGGGCAACCTGAACATGGGAAGTAATAATCTTATCCTTGGAGATGCTGCATCTATTCAAATCACAACGCCATCAGAGACAAGAATGATTGTCGCCTCCGGAGGAGGTGAATTGAAAAAAACATTTACTTCAACCGGGACTTTTACTTTTCCCATGGGTGATAAAACAATCACAACCGAATACTCTCCCATTACAGTTGAGGTGACCAATGGCACTGGATTCACTTCAGCCTATATTGGAGTATCGGTGGTGGATGCCAAACATCCATCGAATGCCAGCGGCAGTCATTTTTTAACGAGATATTGGAATGTAACTCAATCGGGAATAACAGGATGTTCCGCAAACATTACCGGAACATACCTTCCTGGTGACATTAGCGGAACCGAAGCAAGTATTAATGCGGCAACATTAAGCGGAACGCTTTCTCTTCCTTCAAATCCGTGGATGAAACTCTTACCTCTATCAGCCAATACACTCACAACTTCAGGAACAACATTAATTGCAGGCCAAACCACCGCTATTACTGGAATTACAGGTGCTGATCCAACCGTTAGCATTACAGGAGGTGGGATTACCCTATGTGCCAATTCATCAGTCCCTTTAAATGCGACCGTAACAGGTAATCCAACCTTAACCTACTCCTGGAGCCCGTCAACAGGACTTAGTTCTTCAACGGTTGTTAATCCTACGGCCACTGTTTCAAACACCACATTATACACGCTTACCGTTTATGATGGCAATGGCATTTCCGCCACTGATAACACAACCATCTCCACCCAACAGCCAACTGTCACCGTGAACAACCTCACCTTTTGTTCAGGCATTGGAGGCACCCTAACTGCCAGTGGGGCCAGCACGTATTCCTGGAGCCCGGCCACTGGATTATCGGCAACCACAGGAGCAAGCGTAACGGCAAACCCTTCGAACACTACCACCTACATTGTAACTGGAACAGACGCCAATACTTGTAGCAACACAGCAACGGCCATAGTGACTGTAAACCCTTTGCCTAATGTATCGGTAAATAATGCCACCATTTGTGCTGGAGGCTCGGCCTCACTTAATGCTAATGGAGCAAGCGCTTATTCCTGGAGCCCGGCCACTGGATTATCGGCCACTGGATTATCGGCAACCACAGGAGCCACTGTTACTGCAAACCCTTCCAACACTACAACCTACACCGTAACTGGAACAGATGCTAATACTTGCAGCAACACCGCTATGTCCACAGTAACAATAAACCAATTGCCAAATGTGTTAGTCAACAGCGCCACCATTTGTGCTGGAGCCTCCACATCACTTACTGCCAGCGGGGCCAGTACTTATTCCTGGAGCCCGTCCACCGGATTATCAGCAACGACAGGAGCCAGTGTTACTGCAAACCCTGCCAACACAACCATCTATACCGTAACTGGAACAGATGCTAATACATGCAGTAACACAGCCATGGCCACCGTTACGGTAAACCCATTGCCCAATGTGTCAGTTAACAGCGCCACCATTTGTGCTGGGGCCTCCACATCACTTACGGCCAGTGGGGCCAGTACTTATTCCTGGAGCCCTGCCACCGGGTTATCAGGCACAACCGGAGCCAGCGTTACTGCAAACCCTTCCAACACAACCATCTATACCGTAACTGGAACAGATGCTAATACTTGCAGCAACACAGCGCCATCTACAGTAACGGTAACCCCTCTGCCAACCAAGCCGACCATTACTCCTACAAACCTGGGAACAGAAAATCCTACGCTTACTTCAAGCAGTGCTTCGGGTAATCAATGGTTCAAAGACGGAAGCATCATGGCGGGTCAAACCGCTCAAACGTTGAGCGTTACACAGGCAGGCTCGTACACGGTTACTGTAACAACGGTTGGCTGTACCAGTCCTGCTTCCAATGCATTCCCGATTGTTATAACAGAAATCGAAAACAACATAAGGCTTAACGAAATATTCCTATACCCCAACCCAACAGTTGACATTCTTTACATCGATTGGAATGGATTTTCGAGTCAAGCGGAAATTGAAGTTAAGGTGTTCGATTTGGTTGGGCGGGTCGTGATTTCTAAAACAATAATGAGTTCAGAAAACGAATTGAATGTTAAACACATCACGGTTGGTCAACATATATTTCTGGCCAGGCAGAACAATTTGGTACAAGTTGTTCGCTTCGTGAAGCAGTAATATTTCAACATTGAATTCAGGAAGTTTGATTAAGTCAGTGTAAGATCAATGCGCCTGAAGCCTGGCTTTCTCTTGTCTGCGTTTTTCATCAACTGAAAATTTGCCGGCCCCAAAAACCATAAAAAGAATCAGGCCGCTCAGAACCACCAGGGAAATTTCGAGTTCCATGTGGCTACCGACAGACATGAACCCCTGCGGTGCATTAACTAATAACACTGCGCCCAATAAGATTGGTATTTGTACAAAGCACATGATGCGTGTGAACAACCCCGCAGCCAGCAACGGGCCGCCCAACAAATGGGCAAAGATTACATAATGGGCAACCACAACACCCAAAAAGTGCATATTGGTGCCTTGAATACTCATTTCCAGTTGCTCAATGTTCTGAGCGAACATGGCGCCTTTGTAGGTGATGAAGCCACCTAAAATAATCCTGAAGAAGTCCAGAAAACCAGGGCGATGCGAATTTCCCCAATCCTCAATTTTGGTTATCAAATTCATAGTTAATGGGTTTGATGATTACAAAGTTTAAGAAATTGTTATCCCAAAACCAAGGAAAGGCCGATCATTAATCAACCACGAGGGTGAAATTCTTTGATAACCTGTTTCAGGTAATCGCGATCGAGGTGGGTGTAGATTTCGGTGGTGGTGATGCTTTCATGGCCCAGCATTTCCTGCACTGCCCGAAGGTCGGCCCCGCCCTCCAGCAAATGAGTGGCGAAACTGTGCCGGAAGGTGTGCGGGCTGATATTTTTTTTAATTCCAACCCCCGCTGCCAGGTTTTTGATTATGATGAAGATCATGACGCGTGTTAAATTCTTTCCGCGTCTGTTAAGGAAAGCAAAGGCCTCAAAACCCTTTTTCACCGGAACATTAACACGGATTTCGTCCAGATAAATTCTTAAGTATTTTATGGCTTCGCGCCCAATAGGCACCAGCCTTTCTTTGTTCCCTTTTCCAATCACACGCAGAAACCCAATATCAAAATAAATATTAGGTATTTTGAGGTTAACTAATTCCGATACGCGCAAGCCCGAACTGTAAAGCACTTCAACTATTGCGCGGTTTCTTCCTCCTTCGGGTTTCGAGAGGTTGATGCTTTCCAGCAATTTTTCGATTTCATGAAAGTCGAGGGTGTCGGGTAATTTTCGTCCAAGTTTAGGGCCATCAATCAGCGTTGTGGGATCGTTCTTAATTATATCCTCGAAGAGCAGGTATTTATAAAATCCTTTTATGCCGGAAAGTATCCGTGCCTGACTAAACGGACTGGCGCCTAAGGCATTCAGGTATTCAACAAAATCGCGCAGGTGTTTAGAAGTGAGGGTGAGCGGGCTAACTTGCTTGCCCGTCATTTCAAGGAATTGAGCCAGCTTAACCACATCGCGTTCATACGCTTCAAGCGTATTCTTCGACAATGATCTTTCCAGTTTGAGGTAGTTTTTGAAATGCTTAATGTGGAGTTCCCAGTTCATTTTTGGCAATATCCCCAAATTTACAATTAACCGAAGCGTGAAATTCAGTTAAAAGCTCGTGAAAATTTGTACCTTCGAAGTCTAAAAATAGATAGAACCATGTTGGAAATTGAGACCAAATATTTTGAAGCCTGTCTTTCAGATTTTGTAAAAACCGACTTGGGAAAATTTGTTTTGATTAAAGATCAACAAGTGCATGGAACATTTGAAGCTATATCTGATGCGTTAAATGCAGGCTATGAAAAATTTAAAGATCAGCCTTTTTTTGTAAGACAGATTCAGCAAATGCAACAGCCACTGAATTTTGTAAATAACCATCTTTTCGCCTGACAAGCGATGCCTTCATTTACCCAACGAATTCAAAACTTAGATCAGGTAGGCCCGGTAATAGAGGTTATCCTAACTGCTTCTCCAGCTTACTTGCTGGCAAATAATATTGCCCCGTCAGAGACGAAAGGGATCAAGGCCTTAGCCATGGTCGATACTGGTGCCAGCAGTACAGTAATAAGCCAGGGATTAGCAGCAAGGTTAAAAATTAATCCTGTAGGGACAACTCAAATAAACACACCTTCATCAACCAATGTATCATGTCATCAGTTTGATATTCGAATTATATTTCCTAATAATATCAATATCCATTCAATTATTATCACCGAAGCACCCTTACAAGGACAACACATTCAATGTCTAATCGGGCGTGATGTGCTGAAGCATGGCGTCCTCATTTACACCGGTTACGACAATTCATTCACACTCTCCTTTTAAAATGACAATCCAGATTATCAATGGGCCCAACCTGAACCTGCTGGGAAAAAGAGAACCAGGTGTTTACGGTGCCGAAACATTCGAGGATTTTTTTAATACCCTAAAAGAAAAATTCAAGGAACATACCCTGCACTATTTTCAATCAAACATTGAAGGCGAGATTATCGACAAACTTCACGAAGTTGGTTTTAGTTTCGATGGGATTATTTTGAATGCTGGCGCTTACACCCACACTTCAGTAGCCATTCACGATGCCATCGGAGCTATCAAAACACCGGTAGTTGAAGTGCATATCTCCAACGTGTACGCCCGGGAGGAGTTCCGTCATAAAAGTTTGATTACTTCAAAATGCGCTGGGATGATTACAGGTTTTGGATTGGAGGGTTATGCCATGGCCCTTCGCTTTTTAACTGATAAATCGCTAAATCAATAATGTGAATATTCGGACCCGTTATAATTGGGGTAAAGTTTTCTGAATCTCTCCTCCACCAGTTTTCCCAACTTTTCCCTGAACGCCTGAAGATTCTTTTTAGATAAAGCGGATAAGAAAACAACATGCTCAAACCCATGCTCACGGTAATAGCCCATACTCGCTTCAAAATCCATTGGACCATTTTCTTTCTCCACGAGGTCAATTTTATTCAGCACCAATAAAGTGGGTATGTGGGCTGCTCCAATTTCGCTTAATGTCTTATTCACCACTTCAATCTGGTTATCGTGAAAAGGATGGGCCGCATCCACTACATGGATTAAAATATCAGCCTCCCGAACTTCATCCAGAGTTGACTTAAACGACTCAATTAAATGATGGGGCAGTTTACGGATGAATCCAACCGTATCGGATAACAAAAAGGGTATGTTGTTGAACACCACTTTTCGCACCGTGGCATCAACCGTGGCAAATAATTTATTTTCTTCCTTCACTCCGGCCTTGGAAATCAAATTCATGATGGTGGATTTGCCTACGTTGGTATAGCCAACCAGCGCCACCCGCACCATTTGGCTTCTACCCTTTCGCTGGGTATGCCGTTGCTTGTCAATTTTTTTAAGCTCCTCTTTTAACAAACTGATCTTTGTTTTAATCACCCGTCTGTCGGTTTCAATTTCCATTTCACCTGCGCCCCCACGAGTGCCGGTTCCCCCTCGTTGGCGCTCCAGGTGTGTCCACATCCGCGTTAAGCGGGGAAGTAAATACTGGTTCATGGCCAACTCTACCTGGGCTTTAGCTTGTGCTGTTTGAGCCCGCATCACAAAAATATCAAGGATTAACAAGCTGCGGTCGTATATCCTTACTTTGCCTTCGCGTTCCTTGGGATTAAATTCCTTTTCCAGGTTACGTAGCTGAGAGGCTGAGAGGTCATCATCGATTAAGACACAATTGATATCATTAGATAGGACATATTCCTTCACTTCATCCAACTTTCCCTTTCCTATGTATGTTCGATTGTCGGGGTGGTCAAGCTTCTGGGTGAACCTACGCTCAGCTTTAATGCCTGCGGTTTCG
>JAYUHI010000045.1:0-2529 GCA_043767095.1 Bacteroidota bacterium | reverse complement strand
CTAACAGGTCTGCCACAAGGAAGAATGCGAGAGCTGTTGGGTCTTGCGTTTTCGAAAACAGTCGTTCACCGTTTCAAACCTATGCAGTAAACGTAACCCGGAAAATACTTCCTTTCCCTGGTTCCGACTGCACGCTGATGTCTCCCTTTTGTTTTTGCATGATTTGCTGGGAGATGCTGAGCCCAATGCCGCTGCCACCTTTCTTAGTTGAATAGAATGGGATAAAAATCTGTTCGAGGTCTTCGGTGGCTATTCCCGCACCGGTGTCGCGGATAAAAACATGAACAAAGTGGTAGCCGTCTTTCATGATCCTGATTTCAATTTTTTTATGATCCTTCATGTTACCCATCGATTCAACCGCATTTTTCACAAGGTTAATGAAGACCTGTTGTGTCAGATTTTTGTCGGCATAGATTGTAACATGATCGGACTTTACCATTTCCAACTGAATATTTTCACGCTCCATATCTTTAACAAAAAGTTGCACTGCCCCCTGAATTAATTCGAATGCCTCCACTTTTACCAGGCGTGGTTCGGGTATTTGTCCCACCGTTTTGAAATTATGAACAAACTCCTTTAGTGAGCGACTTCGCTGGTCAATGGTTTTGAGACTATCCATTATGTCTTGTCGTTCTTCTTGCGTGAGTTCCCGATTCTCCTGCCGTGACGTGATCACCAGATCGTGAATGTAGGAGGAGAGGGTTGAGAGCGGAATGGCTGAGTTGGAAATTTCGTGAGTGAGTACACGCAGCAATTTATGCCAGGTTTCCGCTTCCCTGGCGGCCAATTCGCTGCTCACATCCAGCAGGGCAACCAGTTTCAGATTTTTTTCTTCGAAACGGATGTGCCGCGAGATCACGCTAAGGAAAATAATTTTTCCACTTTGTGTCAGCTTGAATGAATTTTTTTCACCATCCTTAATTTCCCTCAGGAGTTTGAGTAATTCATAATCCACCCGGGCCAAGGCATCAATCTTTTGAAGGAAGGGAATTTGGAGTAGCTGCTTTCCTGCATTATTGATCAGAAAAACTTCTTCACTCCCCTCTTCGAAACAAATCATAGGGGCGCCCGCATGTTCAACAATCACCTGCAGCAACTGGTGCTGCCATTCTTTTTCTGACCGAAGATTTTTGAACACATCATTCAATTGGTTAAAGGCCCGGTGCAAATCATAATCATCGGCTTTAGGATTTTCTGAAAACGTGACAGCGAAATCATTTTGCCTCAGCGCTTGCAAAAAAGCGGTGAGCTTTCTTTCCGAGCGATCCACAAACTGAACAGTGTGAATAAATAATCCAGCCGTGACCAACGCTGTCCAGATGCCGGCCATCCAGTAAGGTGAATCAAAAACCAGAAAGCCGGTGAGGCATCCGAAAAAACAAATTCCAAAAAGGCGTAAGGCTACTTTGCGTTGAAGTTTTCGCCTGAGCGGAGTGGTAGTCATGGCACCACTCAAAGTGGTGCCACGACTAAGTGAACTTTCTTTAGGGATTGAGCCCATATTCTTCAAGCTTGCGATATAAAGTGGTACGGCCAATTCCTAATTCCTCCGCAGCCTTCGTTAAATTATTTTGATGCTTGGCGATGGCCTTGCGGATTACTTCTCGCTCTACATCAACCAGATTAAGAGTCGTACCACCACTCACCTGCCTGCCGGCAGGTACGGAAGTGGTGCCATGACTATCATGAACCAATTGAAAATCGGAAACAGACAATTCGGGCTCGCGGCATAAAATAACGGCCCGCTCAACCGCGTGCTGCAGTTCGCGAATGTTTCCTGGCCAATAGTATTCACTTAAACTTTCAACAACCCGGGCGCTCACTTCAAGTTGTTTATGATAGCGCTGTTTGAACTGATCGAAATAAAAATTGAAAAGAGCCGGAATATCTTCCTTTCGATCGCGTAACGGGGGCAGCGGAATCTCCACTGTCTTGATGCGGTAAAATAAATCCTGACGAAAAGAGCCTGTACTCACCAACTCATAAATGGGCGCATTGGTGGCGCAGATCACCCGCACATCAAGGTTAATGATTTTATTCGATCCTACTTTGCAGATCGTTTTTGTTTGCAAGGCTGAGAGCAATTTCACCTGAAGATCAGGAGCGAGGTTGCCCATCTCATCCAAAAACAATGTGCCTTTGTTGGCCAGTTCAAATTTGCCGATTCGCGTTTCTTTGGCATCTGTAAAGGCGCCCTTTTCGTGGCCAAACATTTCCGATTCAAAAAGGCCATGAGGCAGCGCACCCATATCCACTACAATAAAAGATTCATGTGCCCGGTTCGATTGCTGATGAATAGCACGTGCCACTAATTCTTTTCCCGTTCCATTCTCACCCAATATCAGAACTGCTGCATCGGTTGTGGCAACCTGACTGATGGCATGAAGCACGGGCTCCATGGCCGGTGCTGAAGCAATGAAAGGCCGCTTGTCCTGGTTGAAATGATTTTGAAGCGCCTGCTGCTTTGATTTTAATTCGCGGTTTTCTTTTCGCGCCAGCGATTGCTGATAAGCATTGATCACGGTGGTG
>JAYUHI010000044.1:0-14185 GCA_043767095.1 Bacteroidota bacterium | reverse complement strand
CAAAATAACCGGGCTGATTCCAAACCTGCCGGGTGGGGAGCCATTCGTTGCCAGATGAGAAGAAAAGTCTAACCTCACCCAACGCTTGCTGTTGCAATCCTCCGAGTATGTCAAAAGGGTTATTATTTCTATAGCATGGAACGCAAATATCTGTGGCACCATCATCATTCACATCGGCAATAATGGGGCCTTCACTGAAGGTGTGCGATTGGCATACCGCTGACCAATATTTGGTTTGCCCCGTTTGTCCATCAACAACAGCGAGTTCTTGTGAATCGCGATAGACAATCTCCAATTTCCCGTCATTATCGAAATCGTAGCAGGTTACTGTAATGATACCGCTTCGCGAGTCGTTGATGGTTCTCGGAGTTATCCAGGTGGGGGTGGGTGTGAGTACAGTGCGGGTTCCGCCAGGGCCATCAATAGTGGTTAAACTAAACAATTGGTTACCGGCAATAAAATTGACGTTTAAAAATCCGTCCACCTGGGAATCGGAGAGGTTTACACGGCCGGTGCCCCAAGGCCAGCCATTCGGATAACCAGCATCCACCGCTGAATAAGTAGTAACCGTATTTTTCTGCACATTCCAGTAAAACACGGCCGTCTGGCCGGTAGTACTGGTCAACGCTCCCGACAAAACGACATCAATAAAACCATCATTATCCAAATCGCCCACTGCCGTGCTGCTATGGGTGTCGCTTCCATACTCAACCGGATCGTTATAAATCTTGATAAAATATTTGGGCATGCCGGCAATGGTATTCAAATCCTTGGCCACCGTGAGAGTTTGGAGGGTCCTTGAAGCGAGGCTTGGAACACTATAAATAAAGTTGCCGCAAACCAATTCCAGTTTGCTATCGCCAACAATGTTTACTGCAGTTGAGGCAGAATTAATTTGAGTATCCCAGTTTCCCCCGCCATCGGCCAGAAGTATTGCGTTTTCTGCCGCAAAAATTTTATTTCTCACATAAATTTCAACCTTGCCATCTCCGTCAAAATCGGCAATACCGGGAATGCCCGGCCTGTCGGGGCCAATCCTTACCGGGAAGCCTGGAAGGGGAACCAGGCTATTTGCTGCATATGTAAACCCGATAAGGAAAAAACAAGTTGGCGGGCTTTCCGGGTTTCCTTTTCGATTACTGACTATGGCATAAATTTCGGCTTTTCCATTTTTGTCTATATCGGCAATAGCAATCTCATGCTCAAAGAGCAGGTTGGTCGGTTCACACGGGTCGCTGTTACCTGGTGGGTTTGGAAAAATGGCAGCACCCTGACCAGTGGTCTTAAAATCGGATTTTATATCTCCTTTATCAGAACCATCAGACTGATTATCGGTAGTGGCCACCACCCGTATCTGACTATTCCATTTAGAAGTAATTACGGCATCAGGAATTCCATCGCCATCCACATCGCCAACAGCCACTTTTGATTGCGTATCGGAAGTATTCTGGCCTGATACTGCAGGCGCACCAATCTGATCAAAAGCAGAACCGATGACAGGGTTGATGCTGCACCCTGAACCACTGCCCACAAAGGTTAAACCGTAGTACGATGCGCAGTTGGCGTCATTGGAGTCAACTTTGGTGTCACCATCATTATCAATCCCGTCAAAACACCGACAGCCGCGTTCAATGTTAGCAGCAAAAAAGCAGGCATCGGTTGAAGGAAGTGTATTACATCCAACATTGCACGTTTGAGCACTGGTTTGGAATGCCAAAACAAAGCATAAGAAAATAATCAGACAATAAAATTTGTTTGCGCTCACAGGTTTAAGAATTTGCTTCAACATTATTAACTTCATTTATCTCGCTACTAAAATATTTCCGGTTATAGGGTTGTTGTTCGGGCAATAGATCATGTAGAAATAGGTGCCAGGAGGAACAGGCTTTCCCTCATGCGTTCCATTCCAGGGACTTTCATTTGCCATCTGTTCCAATACCCTTACACCCGACTTATCAAAAATGGATAGTGTGCAATCGGCCATAGTTTCTGAACCGGGAATTATCCAGGTATCATTTCTTGAATCACCATTGGGTGAAAAAACATTTGGAAATTTAACATCACCGTTAACCGTAATGGTAATGGAATCCTCAACTGAGCATTGTCCGGTGACAAAACCAACTACCGTATATTCTGTGGTGGCTAATGGCGTGGCTATTGGATTGGCAATGGCAGGATTGTCAAGTGTCTCGGTAGGTGTCCAAGAATACGACTCGAACGTCACGCTACCACTTGCCTGAAGTTGTGCGGGCTGGCCAGAATTTACAAAGATTTCACTGGCCGTAACATTTATTGTTGGAACCGGTTTACTGGTAATAATCTCGGTGGTGTCTGCTTTACAACCATTGGCATCAGTAGTTGTTACCGTAAAACTTCCAGCCACATTAACCGTGTCAGGGTTCCAGGTTGCCCCGGTGTTCCAGGTAAAATTACTGAACGTTCCTCCCCCCACAGTTAAAACTGTTTCCTCGTCAGGACAAATTTCAGATAATGATGAAGTGATGCCCGGAATAACAGGATTGTTTATAGTAATAGATTGATTGGAGGTGGCTGTGCAGCCGGCCACTCCCAGGTAACTGCCCCTGAGCGTAACATTAAAAGCTTGTGCCGTAGCAAACACATGAGTGGGGCCAGCCACCGCGCCCGTTCCGTTGTCACCAAAAGTCCAGGCATAAACAGGAATTCCTCCATTGGGCAAATCGAACACAGAAGCCGAACTTGAAAAAACAATGTCTTTAGTAACACACAAAGCACTTGACGTACTAAATGCAATGGTTGGTGGATTAAGCACTTTTACCGTAACAATTGAACTCTCTTTCGAGCAACCTCCAATGGAAGGATAGGCAACCCGCACTTTATAATCGCCCGACTGCGTGACCGACAAATTGCTGGTGGTCTGTCCAGACACGTCAGCCCCATTTCGAATCCACTGATACGTAAAACCATTAAAAGAATTTGTGCTGAGGCTCAAGGGGGTTCCCTGACAAGTTGAGTTGGTAATGGATGTACTGGAAACCAAAAATCCGTCTATGTTCACAATGTCTATCACCCGCGACTTCACGTTGCTTTTACAGAACCCCGAGGTAATTTGAAGAGTGTACTCGCCTGCCCCCGCAACAGTTATCCCATTTATATTTGTTGAGGAAGAGGTTGAAGAAGAGGAGAAATTATTGGGACCATTCCAGGTATAGGTAGCCCCAGACACTGGCGTGGTGCTGAGTTGAAGGTTCTGCCCTGTACACACCGGAGCATTGGTAGTGATTAGAGGATCAGCAGGGATGGTGCCTGTACCATTGATTACTGAAATGGCCGGTGAAACATTATTGCAGGCATTAGATTCGCTGATGGCCGTAACGGTATAGGAACCTGTAGCCATAATATTCACATTGGAGTTGGCAGAACTTTGAATGGTTGTCGCACCGTTTTTCCAATCGAACGTAACACCAAAACCGGGGACCGATTCCAGAGGGAGCGTTTGACCGGGGCAAATAGAAAGTGGCGATTGCGTGAGTAATGCCGGAACAAAACAATTTTTATTTCGGAAGATATCAATAGAAAATTGATTGGATAAATTATAGCTGGTCACGGCCAGCTCCGGCTTGGCATCGCCATCCAAATCGGCCATCACAATATTGCGCTGGTTTTTAGATGTGGTGATCTGCTGTTTCGCGGAGAAGGCAAGAGAGGTGTTGTTTCCGGAATTCAAAAACACGTTGACAAAATTGGTGTTGCGGCTGGCTACGACAATGTCAATATCCTGATCGCCATCAATATCGCCTACGTCAATTCCATCGGGCTTAAGATCGGTATCTAACGTTATTTGGGGGCCGAACGAAAACGAACCGCCACTGGAAGTATTCGTCCAAATAGCAAGTTTCCCGGCACTCCAATCCGATGCCGCCAAATCCATTTTGCCATCCTCATTAAAATCAGCGCTGATCAATTTATTAAATGCTCCCTGAAGGGCTTGGACAACAGGCGCTGCAAAAGAGATGGTTGTGGTGCTTTGGTTTTTTAAAATAAAAATATTGGCCAATTGAAACTGCGTTAACACAATTTCAGGCTTTCCATCTCCATCCATATCCTGCACTTCCAGTCCATATAAATTGGTGGCTCCAGCAACAGGAATGCGTATCGGGGTTGGATTGATATTTAATGTTCCGCCAGAGGATTCATTAATAAAAATGTACAAGTCATTATTGAACGAGTTCGATACAATAATTTCAGGTTTGCCATCCATGTTAAGATCCCTAATGGTAACGAACCGGGCATGGCCCGTAATGCCAGGCGGAAAAAACCTGCCCACCGAAGCCGCAAAAGAAATGGTAGCACCCGAACTGGTATTCGGTAAAATGTAAACCGCATTCCGTTGCCCACCCGCAGCACCTCCGCTACGTGAGGCAACCAATTCCGGCTTCCCGTCTCCGTTCAAATCACCACAAACAATTTCTTCCGTGAATACGCCAACGACTGCATTTTGCTGCGTGAAAGAGGTGGTTCCAACGGTACTTTGATTTTTTAAAATGAGGACATCGGTAGCCCCGTCAAATTTGGTTGCCGCTATATCGGGCTTACCATCTAAGTTAAGATCGCAGGAACAGAGGTCATACAATTGGTTGGCATTCGAAATTGAAGTTTGTGCCACCATGAGTGCCGGATTGAAAGTGTTGCCGGAGAAATAGGGGTGAAATTTGCCCGTTACTTTAGTGGACAGCCTGTTGGAAAGGTTCACGATCTCCACATTACTGTACCGTGCTTGCGGAGGAACAACCACTTTAATAGAAAAATCAGAAGAAGAAACAATTGAACCGAGTACCTGACCAAACCAAACCTGAAGATTGGAAGGGACAGCGGAAAAACCTGAACCCGTTATGATGACTGTATCTGTTGCAAATGTCGTTGAAGGCGAAATGGAATTGATAACCGGAGGCGATTGGCCCCAGAGTAAAACCGAAATAAGAATAAAGAAAAAAGTTAATAATTTTCTCATGTCTTACTATTGATGAACTGTTAACAGCCAGGCATCTTTAAACATCTTCATCTTTCTGTATTTGTTCCGCTTCGTTCTTGCTTCTTCAATATCATTCGAGCCGGCTATGTGAATATACCACACGGCTTTATTCGTTAAATAGCCATAATCAACCTCCGAGAAGCCGAGTTTCTTTAATTCATCGGTCATGTGTTTGGCATTAGCCTCAGCACGGAATACACCCACAATCACATAATCTCCCAAATCCATTTCTTTTTCATGATTCCCCCTCTTTACAAATTCATGCCTTTCGCCATGACTGGGTTCGTTATGCTCTTCCGTTGGGTTGTCGCCATGGTCGGTTAACCGACTTAATTTCTCCTGCTCATCGAAATGTTGAACAGAGTCTGCTTTCGATTTGAATTCTGATGTTACTTCGGTCTTCACCGGATCAGTCTTCACAGGATCGGTCTTCGCGGGATCGGTCTTCACCGGTTCAGTCTTCGCTGGATCAGTCTTCGCTGGATCAGTCTTCACGGGATCAGTCTTCGCTGGATCGGTCTTCACAGGATCAGTCTTTACTGGATCAGTCTTCACCGGATCAGTCTTCGTTGGATTAGTCTTCGTTGGATCAGTCTTCGTTGGATCAGTCTTCGCTGGATCAGTCTTCGTTGGATCGGTCTTCGTTGGATCGGTCTTCGCTGGATCAGTCTTCGTTAGATCAGTCTTCGTTGGATCAGTCTTCACGGGATCAGTCTTCGCTGGATCAGTCTTCGCTGGATCAGTCTTCGCAAGATCGGTCTTCGCTGGATCGGTCTTCACCGGATCAGTCTTCGCTGGATCGGTCTTCACCGGATCGGTCTTCACTGGATCGGTCTTAGCAGGGTCAGTCTTCGCTGGATCAGTCTTCGCTGGATCGGTCTTCGCTGGATCGGTCTTCACCGGATCGGTCTTAGCAGGGTCAGTCTTCGTTGGATCAGTCTTCGTTGGATCGGTCTTCACAGGACCGGTCTTCGTTGGATCAGTCTTCACCGGATCGGTCTTCACCGGATCAGTCTTCACCGGATCAGTCTTCACCGGATCAGTCTTCACGGGATCAGTCTTCACGGGATCGGTCTTCACGGGATCAGTCTTCTCAGGATCAGTCTTCACCGAACCAGTCTTCACCGGATCAGTCTTCACCGGATCAGTTTTAGGATTGTCAATGGCTACTGGTTCAGAACTGCTCAAGGTGTTTCGAGGCCCCCCTGACTTGCCAGGTGTTTTTACCGTACTCTCATTTTTAGGGTTATTCTTTGCATAATACTGCTGTTTCTCATGCGTGGTGTTCTTTTTTCCCTTTTCCTTTTCAGAGTTTACAAAAGAATAAACAGGAGTCTTTTTTTGATGGACACCAAACAGCATGGCCAATTGAATTTCATGCGATGGCTTGCTCAGCTCGTTTATTCCCGTATTCTTTATCGTATATGAATATCCAAATCCCATAAGCCTGCTAATCTTATATCCGGCTAAGGCTGAGATGCCAAAATTCTGTTTATACGATGCTCCAACCCAGGCTATATTATGAAGATGAACTATGCCTGCCACCTCAAGTTGTGAAGGAATTGAACTGTTGAGTCTATACATTATGTACGGCTCAAAGGCATGCATATCGCGCCCAAAATATAAACGGTAGGAAGTATGAAGTATGATTGACTCAAATGGTTTTACCTTAGTGAGGGTGAAGGCATCCTTGGATAGATAGGTTGGCTGAAAAATATTCGGAATGGCTGCCCCTATTTGGAAAGTCTTGGAATGAAAAGATATCCCGGCATTTCCCAATGGCGTAAAATTACTGCTCAACAAATCTGTCAAAACATCATCGCCTGTTGATCCAAAGTTAAGAGCATCAATGTCAACCTTGTTCCAGGCTGCGCCCAACGAAAACCCAAACCGGACAAATTGATCTGTAGCAACAGGAATGTAATAGCTGGCCGATAATAAGAGTGAGGTTGTACTTAATAACCCACGGGTATCGTTATTAAAACCAAAACCCAATGAAACTTTGGAGGGCAGTGGTGTTTGAATGGACAAGTTTCCAATGGATGGAGTTCCTGAAATTCCCATCCATTGCTTTTTATAAGAGAGGAATGCAGCGGGTTGCCCGTCTATTCCGGTGAAGGCGGGGTTAACCAGGGAGGGGTTTACATAAAACTGGACAAAGTTGTAGTAGTCCTGAGACCTAACCACTTGGTTAGAAGCCAGAACGGACGTTACAACAATAAAACCACTAAAAATTCTGTTCAAACGTTATTATTTCAATCTCCAAATTACAATTACTTATTTTGTTTTGCCAAACCGTATATCGAATTTGGTCGCAATAAATCGTATGCACTTAATATTAACGCGCACAATCATTGTAACCGTATTGCTTCAATTGGCAATATTTGATAGGGCAATCTCGCAAGTTCAGCCTGCTAAGCCAATGGAAAACGTTGGCCAAAAATCGCAGAAGTATAGCTTGGGCCTGCGGATTGGCCCCACTATAACAAAGGGCCATTTTCCTTCGAATTTAGCCGATACGGTACGAAATTATCATACAAACAAGCCCAAACTAGGCTTTTCGGTAGCCGGTCAACTCATGTTCCCTTTGCAGAAACGGTATTCGTGCCTCATCGAAGTCGGTTATTCGAGGGGTGGCCGAAAAATTAAGTACAACCAAAATACCTGGGAGAATGACTTCACGTATAATTTTTTGACAACATCCCTGGCCCTGCGCAGGTCGTTCGAGGTCCAGATCAAAGAAGGCCTGGTTGCCGATTGGTTTATTAACGTAGGGCCAAACATATCGTATTTGTTGAGCGGAAAAGGTTCCATCAAAACAGACAACGGAGGCAGAAGTGATTTTACGCTTGTATTTAGTGACCTCGATTCTACTGGGTGGAAGAACCAACGCGATGGAGACTTCTCTAAATATTATCTTAATAATGTAAACCGATTTTTTTTCGGGGTGGATATTGGCATTGGTGCTTATGTTCCGATAACCAACCGTCAGAAACTATATACTGAAGTTCGACTTACTCTTGGACAAACTTTTATCGGAAAGAAGAACAGCGAATCGGATTTGAACATCCTGAATTTCAGCGACCCACTCTCCACCAACATGAAATCAATAAACTTTTCTGTCGTTTACACTTTTGACTTCGATAAGAAAGCATCCAAGCAAGGAAAGAGTACCCTCGACAAGAAACGAAAACCGGCCAGGAGAAAGTAGAACTTTAGCCGGTAGTCAAATTGGTCTCCCGTTTCAGAAGGAATTGCCCTATATTTATTTCACAGAAACAAACTATGAAAAAATATCAACCATCAACCAGAAGGGATTTCCTAAAAAAAGCTTTATCAACTTCCATCCTGGCTACAGGAGTTTCATCCATAACTCTTGGCAATGGTAAAAAGCAACTCATTCCTATTAAACACGAATGGACTGAAAAGCCTTTTGGGTCAAATGACAAAGTCAATATTGCCGCCATTGGGATGGGCATTATGGGTTTCAATAATTTGCAAGCCACCCTCCAGGTGCCCGGAGTAAAACTGGTTGCTGCCTGTGATTTGTATTCCGGACGGCTTGATCATGCGAAAGAGGTTTATGGCAACGATATTATCACTTCCAAAAACTATTCTGAAATTCTTGATCGAAAAGATATTGATGCTGTAATCATTTCAACCTCAGATCATTGGCATGACAGGATAACCATCGAAGCGCTGAACAAAGGCAAACATGTTTATGTGGAAAAGCCAATGGTGCACCGCCTGGAAGAAGGAGCCGAAGTAATCGCCACGCAAAAGAAAACCGGCAAGGTTGTGATCGTTGGAAGCCAGCGCGTGAGTTCAATTGTAACGCTCAAAGCAAAAGAACTTTTTGAACAGCAACTGATTGGCGATTTGGTTTTAGTTGAAACCTGGAATGACCGTCAAAGTTCAAACGGGGCCTGGCAATATTCCATCCCCACCGATGCCAAAAACGGAACTGTTGATTGGGATAAATTTATTGGCGATGCGCCCAAAGTTGCCTACGATCCGGTACGGTTTTTCCGGTGGAGAAATTACCAGGACTACGGCACCGGAGTAGCTGGCGATTTGTTCGTCCATTTATTTTCTGCCATGCATGCCATCACCAGTTCAAAGGGTCCAACTCGTGCTTATGCCACCGGTGGCCTGCGCTTCTGGAAAGATGGCCGGGATGTGCCCGATATTATTACGGGGTTGTATGACTACCCTTCAACCGACAAACATCCGGCCTTCAATCTTCAAATGCGTGTGAACTTCGAGGATGGTAAAGGTGGAAGTGAAATGGTTCGGTTTGTTGGCACCGATGGAATACTTGAATTAGGCTGGGGAGAGATAAAATTGAAGCGAAATAAAATCAGTAAAGCTCCAAGTTATGGCGGGTGGGATTCGTTCGATACGTTCAGCACCAGCCAGCAAAAAGAATTCAAGAAATGGTTTGAGGCCACCTACCCGGCTGAGAAGTCAACTATGGAAGGCCCGACTATGGAATTCAAAGCCCCTGAGAATTATAATACCAATGTTGATCATCACTTAAACTTCTATGCAGGCATCCGCGAAGCCAAACCAGTGGTGGAAGATGCCTTATTTGGAATGCGCGCTGCCGGCCCTGCCATTCTTGCCAACCGGAGTTACTTTGAGCAACGCATTGTTCAGTGGGATCCTGAAACGGCTACTTTGAAGAGTTAATAGTTGTTACCAGTTTCCGGTTGCTGTAACTGGAAACCGTTTCCTACCTTTAGGGAAAGCTAAATCCTTATTAATATGCAAAACAAAAGATTACCCCTGATTGTGTTGGGTGTAGTGGCCCTTATTGTGGTAATGGCCCTCTCCAACAGTTTATTTTATACCCTGAATGCTACCGAGCGAGCCATTATTTTTTATCCGTTTAGCAGCGATGGCTTGGATAAAGAAAATGTCCTCACCCCCGGCTTTCACATGAAAGCACCCTGGAACGATGTGATCAAGTATGAGGTCTCAGAAATTTCCTCCGAAGAGAACATGGATATCAACGATAAAAATGGTATGGCCATCCATGTGGATGTCACCGTGAGGTATTTCCCTGTTCACTCGAAGATTGGTACGCTCCACGAGCAATTCAATGGCGATTACCAGAACCGGTTGGTAATTCCTGAAGTTCGCTCCATGACCAGGCAGGTGTTGGCCCGGTACACGGCCGAAGAAATTTATTCCACCAAGCGCACCGAGGTGGAATCGACCATCAAAATCGAGACCGAAAAAATCCTGAATGCCAACAACGTGAATGCAACAGCCGTACTGATACGTTCCATCAAACTGCCAGACCAGATCCGGGCTGCCATAGAAAACAAACTTCAGCAGGAACAAGAAGCCCTTGCTTACCAGTATCGCCTCGACAAAGAAAAGAGCGAAGCAGAGCGCAAACGCATAGCAGCGGAAGGCGAGTCAAGAGCCAACAATATCATTAACAATAGCTTATCCGATAAGCTATTGAAAATGAGGGGCATTGAAGCTACTTTGGAGTTAGCCAAATCGCCTAACACGAAGGTAATTGTAATTGGATCTGGCAAAGATGGCCTGCCCATGATCCTCGGCAATAATTAACCAGAGGCGTCAGACACCCTGCCTGACCAGCAAGCAGGCTTCGAGGTGTCAGACGCATGGCACATGAAATAATTAATTCTACAAACCATTTCCAGTTAACATTTTCGGGAAGTATTTTTAGAACTCATTTATTCTAAACACCACTTATGGCCAAGACCGCACAACTAATTTATGATGGCAAGACTTACGAGTTGCCCGTTATAGAAGGAACCGAAAACGAAACCGCTGTTGACATCAACGACCTCCTGGAAAAATCCGGATTGATAACCCTTGACCTGGGTTATAAAAACACGGGCGCCACCAAAAGTGCCATTACTTTTTTGGATGGCGATAAAGGGATACTTCGCTACCGGGGTTACAGCATCGAAGAACTCGCAGAGAAATCTAACTTCCTGGAAGTGGCTTACCTGTTGATTTTTGGTGAACTTCCTACCAAGCCCCAGTACGATAAGTTTACAAGCGACATCAAGAAACATACACTGGTTCATGAAGACGTAAAGAAAATCCTCGATGGGTTTCCCTCCACTGCCCACCCCATGGGAGTGCTCGCTTCATTGTTTTGTTCGCAGACAGCTTTCTATCCTGAATCACTTGATCCGAACCGTTCTGCAGAAGGCGTTTACTTAAGTATTGTGCGCTCATTGGCCAAGATGCCCACCTTCGCAGCCTGGTCGTATAAAAATGCAGTGGGCCATCCTGTCAATTATCCAGACAACTCCCTCGACTATTGTTCGCGGTTTATGAAGATGATGTTTGCCTTGCCGGCTGAAGATTATCATGCCGACCCGGTGATTGCCGATGCGCTGGACAAGCTATTGATTCTGCATGCCGATCATGAACAAAATTGCTCGACTTCAACCGTCAGGATTGTAGGTTCTGCCAAAGCCAGCATTTATTCATCCATCTCAGCCGGCATCAATGCCTTGTGGGGGCCACTTCATGGGGGTGCAAACCAGGAAGTGATTATAATGTTGGAGAACATAAAGAAAGACGGTGGAAATATCGATAAATGGATTGCAAAAGCAAAAGATAAAAATGATCCTTTCCGGTTGATGGGTTTTGGGCACCGCGTGTATAAAAACTTTGATCCTCGCGCCAAGATTATCAAGAAAGCGGCCGATGATGTTTTATCAAAGCTGGGCATCAATGATCCTACTCTGGAAATTGCTCAAAAACTTGAAGAAGTAGCTTTGAAAGATCCATACTTCGTAGAAAGGAAATTATATCCGAACGTGGATTTCTATTCGGGAATCATTTACAAAGCGCTTGGCATTCCGGTTGAAATGTTCACCGTTATGTTTGCCATTGGCCGGTTGCCCGGATGGATTGCTCAATGGAAAGAATTGCGAGAAAACAAAGAACCCATTGGAAGGCCAAGGCAGATTTACACAGGCTACACAAGTCGTGGGTTTGTTTCAATGGATAAGAGATAAAATCAGTTGCCGGTTCCAGGCAACTGGAAACCGGTAACCTTTATAGATTTAATTATGCCTCTCCAAATTGATTTCCAATCCGCAGTTGATAAAACTAAAACATTTTCCAGGCGTCCGGACAACCAGGAACTGTTAGATCTATACGGTCTATTCAAACAAGCTACCGATGGCGATGTTTCTGGCGAAAGGCCCGGAGGGTTTGACTTCAAAGCAATAGCAAAATTCGATGCGTGGGAAAAACAAAAGGGCAAATCGAAAGACGAAGCCATGACCGATTATGTGGCGTTCGTGAACAAGCTCGCAGAGTCTTATCAATAATGTTTTTCGTCATTGCGAGGGAGGAACGACCGAAGCAATCCCCACAATCTTGAATTTATTTTACCAGCCTAAACTTTCAGAAGGTTTCCTTGAGTTGGATTCAGACGAAAGTCTGCATGCCATAAAAGTATTGCGTCACAAAACCGGTGATGCCATTCCTGTCACCGATGGAAAAGGCACACTGTACAATTGTTTAATTACTTCCACCTCAGGAAAAATCTGCTCTCTGGAAATTGTGAGCAGGAAGAAATTCAACAAGCCTTCACATTTTATTCATATCGCACTCTCTCCAACCAAAAGTTCTGATCGCACCGAATGGTTTGTTGAGAAGGCAACCGAAATTGGCATCCAAAAAATTTCTTTTCTGAATACACAGCACAGCGAAAGAAATAAAATCAATCTGGAGCGTTTGACAAAGGTGGCCGTGGCCGCTATGAAACAATCGGGACAGGTTTGGCTGCCGGAAGTTGAAGGTATGATTTCATTTCGTGAAATCTTGATGGCCAATGCCAGTCAAAAATTTATTGCTTTCGCAGGAGAGAAAGGAAGCCCATCCCTTCAATCACAAGCGCAGAAAAATAACCAATACTTAGTTTTGATCGGGCCTGAAGGCGATTTCTCTCCAGACGAAATTCATGCTGCTATGCAATCCGGATTTCAAACAATCAGTCTTGGCCCAAACACGTTGCGCACCGAAACGGCTTGTGTGGCTGCCTGCCACATTCTTAATTTAATTCAAGTTTGAAATTATGTTCCATCGGAACATTTGGTAGGTAGTTATAAAAAATGAAATTGGGATGCGTTCCGTATGGAACGCCTGGTGCCGCCAGGAACAAACGAACAAAATCGTTTTTAGGATTAACAAACCATATTAAGGTTGTCAACCCTGCCTATTTTATTACCTTCATGGTTTAACCAACCATCATGAATCATAATATTTTTTCTCTCCAAGGAAAAGTCGCATTGATAACCGGTGCATCAAAAGGAATTGGTCGCGCCATTGCTGAAATGTATGCTGAAGCAGGGGCTAAAGTTGTTGTCTCAAGCCGGAAACAGGAAGCCGTTGATACTGTAGCGAAAGAAATAAAAAGCAAAGGGCAAGAGGCCATAGCGATTGCCTGCAAAGTTGGTGATGCGCTTGATATGAAACGACTGGTTGACGAAACCATTAAGCAATTTGGCACGATTGATATCCTGGTAAACAACGCAGCAACCAATCCAAGTTTTGGTCCCGTGGTGGAAACCTCCGAAGCAGCTTTCGATAAAATCATCAACGTAAACGTGAAAGGCGCATTCGAACTTTCGAAATTGGTTTATCCAATCTTGAAGGAGAAGAAAAGCGGATCGGTTATCAACATCAGTTCCATCGGTGGCCTGAGACCAGAGCAAGGCCTTGGCATCTACAGCATGAGCAAAGCCGCGCTCATCTCACTGTCGAAAGTCATGGCCAAAGAATGGGGTGCGGATAACATCCGCGTGAATGTGATTTGTCCCGGCCTTATTAAAACTAAATTCAGCGAGGCGCTTTGGGGCAATGAAAAAATTATGGGTGTGATGATGAAAATGCTTTCGCTGAAACGAGTTGGTACTGTTGAAGAGATTGCGGCTCTCGCTCTTTACCTGGCCTCTGATGCTTCGGCTTACAGTACCGGAGCAGTCTTCACTGCCGATGGTGGCTTTACTATTTAATGGCACGTCTAATAACTCGCGAATGAATACCAATAGAACGCTGATGACCCTGATTTTTATGATTTTCACTGATTTGATCTGCGATTATCAGCTTAATCTGTGTCATCTGCGTTCTATTAGTTTTTAGATGTCCCAGATGTCCCCTTAA
>JAYUHI010000043.1:0-2531 GCA_043767095.1 Bacteroidota bacterium | reverse complement strand
ATAATGGAACGCAGATGACGCAGGTGATTATGATAAATTATGATTTTATCAGCGATAATCTGCCCAATCAGTGTCATCAGCGTTCTATTTGTATTCATTCGTGAGTTATTAGAGGTCCCCTGAAGTTAATAATTGTTCATACGAACTTAGGCCTAACTTTGTCAAGTTACCAGACTTAACCCTGACAGGGTTATGAAACCCTGTCAGTGTTGGCAGTAATCTACAAATTTCCTAACATGACAAAGTAGGATTGATTCAATGGCTGATTAATTAATTGACCAATCGGTTCTCCACCATCCTGTTATTGTATTGCTGAATGATGGCTTTGATTTTTTGCTCCATCATGGCAGCGGTATCCGGATATTGTTGAATTATGTTTTGGGTGAGCATCGAATCTCTTTTAAAATCATAAAGGCCAATGGAATTTTTCTCATCGAATTTCAGCAGGTAATTGCCCTGATAAAAGTGGTGCATATTGTCAACAAAATTCCAGGCTTGGCCACCAGGCACAAGAGGAGAGAGTTCACTGATGTCCGTGCCAAAAGCAAAATACTTTTTATTGTATCCCAAATAACCTAATACCGAAGGCACAATATCCACCTGACTTACAATATTGGAATCCTTACCGCTCAAACTATTGTCGGGCCGGAAGAAAAGAATGGGAATGGAGTAATAGCCTTTGGCGGTGTAGCCGTCTTTGAAAATTACTTGAGAAGAAACATGGTCGGCAGTTATAACAAACAAGGTGTTGGCATACCAATCTTGTTTTGAAATTTCTTTAAAGTATTGCCGCAATGCAAAATCAGTGTACTCAATGCATTTCAAGATAGGATCATGGCCGCCTTTGAACCGGCCTTCATATTCTTCCGGGATTTTGAACGGGTGATGAGAGGAAACCGAAAACAAGGTTGAGAAAAATGGTTGTTGGAAACTTTTTTGTTGACCGGCCCAGAACTTAAAAAACTTATCGTCCCAAATTCCCCATAGCCCATCGTAGTGATCACTTTGCGGATATTCATCCATGCCATAATAATGTTCAATGCCGGCCAGGGTCAGGAAGGATGAAAACCCCATAGAGCCGTTGGGTGCCCCATGAAAGAAGGAAGTGTGGTAGCCTTCGCTTTTCAAAATGTTGCCGAGGCTGTTGATCCGGTTTCCCGAAAAAGGCGTGAGCACATAAGGTACGCCCATCGATGGTATGCTGGCCATAATGGAGGGCAGGGCATCAATTGATTTACGCCCATTGGCGAATGAATACTGAAATGTTTTGGAATGAGCCGCCAGCGAATCAAAAAATGGTGTGTAGCCTTGGTAAGTTCCGTTTCCTCTTTCGTGGTTATGAAACCCTATAAATTCTTTTGAGAAACTTTCAAGTATGATTATCACCACGTTCAGTTTTTTGAATTCACGTGATGAGTCAGGAGTATGAAGTGGAGTGAATACCTTTTCCAACTCTTTCATTGAGCTGAAATAATTTATTTTTTGGATTTTGGTTTTTCCGAGGGTGCGATAAATGGCGAAGGGCGTGTTCAGCACCAGGCTGATTTGATTTGGATTGGTAACATATTGACCGGCATCACTGAGGGTGATTGGCCGGGTGCTGTGCAAAAATCCTCCCCGACCACCGGCAATCAACAACCCTGCTATCAATGGAAAAGCAACCAGTCCGCTCCCGTAAAATGCAAATCTGTTTTTCAACTGCGGCCCTTCAACTTTTATTCGTTTATAAAGCCAAACCATTATGGTGAGAAGCGCCATCAGGAACAACACTGCATGCCAATAATCCCACAGAAAACTAAAAAGCAATCCACCCAAATTGTTTTCGTTTTCAAACTGTTTAAAAATATCGGCCGTAGTCCTTCGTCCGGTGAACCGGATATAGATAAAATCCGCAACATTGGCCGTCAGGGCGATCCCGTTGAACACAAAAAATACCCAGTGGCAAAAAATCTGATAACCTTTTCGAAACCGGAATTCAAAAGGGATGATCATCAACAAAATAAAAAGCAGGTTGGTGTAAATCACCGCGGTGAGATCGAACCTCAATCCGCCAGCCAGAATAGAAATAAAATTGGTGAACGACAGGCCTGGGAATAATTCGGTGTTGTACAGGTAAAAACCGATACGGCAAAAAGTGAACAGCAGCATGGCCAGCCCGAAGCGAAGGAAGAGGGCAACATAGATGTTGCGTTTTAGTTTTTGAGGAATGAAATTTCCCAATGTCATAAAAGTTCTAAACAAACCAAGTGATTTTTTAGGGCGAATTCCCTGACTTGTATATCGGTTGCCCTCGTTAAGTTCTGATATCTAAGATGGCTGGAACCTGGGAAGATTTCGGAAAGCCTGTTACTCAATTTGAATGATAGGTTCTGATCAAATAAGAGCTTCATTTTACAATGACGGTTGCTTTGGCTTCACGATTAGCCGCATAAGGGCATCTCTAAAAACCCCCTCTAAAAGTACATAGAATAATTATCGTGGAGTATCTTTGAAAAAAGAAAAAAGAATGAGCAACCCGACACGTGGATTAT
>JAYUHI010000042.1:0-2533 GCA_043767095.1 Bacteroidota bacterium | reverse complement strand
TCGGCCCATCTATATCGTCTATTCCCTAAAGATGGGCCGTTCCGATGGAACTCTATTGTATTTACAGTCTTTGTTCAACGGACTGAAGTCTCCCGCCTTAAGCGGGATTACAATATGCTTCGTTCCTTCGGAACTCCGGTTTCCCGATCCTGATATATCTTTTAGTCGGACAACAGTAGTTTTTAATAACAATTCCTTTTTATAATCTTGGGGGAAATTAGCAACCATGAACATCCAGTCTCTCGACAAAGCCATCCAGAAATTGATTAAAAGCAGAAGCGAACTGCTGCAAATCAACTATAACAATCCGCAATATGATGAGTTGGAGGAAAAACTTCACGATGGGGAGGATGCTTTTCAGGAAGAGTATGGCGAGTACTTTGAGGAGGTTCTGCAAACGGTTCACGATGAACATTGCCCCGATTCTGATGTGCTGCTGCCCATTGCCTACCTGGCCAAGAAGTATTCCATTTCAGAGAAGGGCCAATATTCCGTTGATCCCTCGGAGGGTGTGTTTGTAGAGACAGAAAAATATGCCGGTAAAGACACGAAGCTGGTCATACTTCCGAACCCGGTTAGAATTGTGCTTAACATTTCTAAGGATAACCAGCAGGTGGTTTGGGAGGGGAAGTGAGGTGAAGCGCAACAATTAACACAGATTATGCATTAGAGAAAATTGCCCCGACATTTATGTCGGGGAACAAATGATAAGCAACACAACAGGGCTTTAGCCGAATATAATTTTGGCTACCCGCCTGCCGGACGGGCAGGAAGGGGTGTACGACATTGTTGCAATTTTTAGCTAAGCCCTCGCGCACCCTCTAACTCCCTGAAGCCTGCCTGCCGGACAGGCAGGGGAGAACCCCAGCGCGTTGACCCCTTTAGGGGCAGGGGTTTGCGGGGACTACAAAACTGTCGTACACCGGCAGGAAGCCAATTTTTTTTAATCTATTTCCCCCGACCGGCTCAAAGGAGTTCCTTCGGAAAAGGTCGGGGCCATTTGCATAATCTGGGATTAAAATAACTGGCCGGGATCAGTTAACAGAAATTCTTCCCAGGGCATGCCACCGGCACCAATCAAAAAAGTTTTTTTCGGTTTGAATTTTTTTTCAAACGTATCAAGGCCACTTCTATTAGCTCGAGTTCCACTTTTAACTTCCAGCGCGATAAGCGTTCCTTTTCTTTCCATCACAAAGTCAACCTCATCATTGCGGTGCCGCCAATAATACAGGTTAAATCTTTCGGTGAGTGAATGGTTGAGCAAGTGTGCCCCGATTGCAGATTCAACAATCCGTCCCCACCGTTCGGGTTTGGTTGTGATCTCCTCAAACGAATGCCCGTCTTGAGCGCTGATCAGGGCCGTGTTGTGTACCTGGAATTTCGGACTGGACCCCCGTTGCGTTAATTTTTCAGCAGAGAATTTTTCAATGCCGCCCAACAACCCTGCTGTGTCTAATAAATTCAAATAGTGCGACAGGGTGGTAGTGTTGCCGGCATCATGCAATTGGCCCAGCATTTTACTGAATGATAAAATCTGACCGGAGTAGGCACAGCCCAGTTCAAAGAGTTTGCGCATCAAGGCGGGCTTGTCAACCCGGGTTAGCATGAGGATGTCTTTTGAAATACTTGATTCGATGAGCGAATCGTCCAGGTATTTTTTCCATCGGGGTTCATCTACAATCATGGAAGCCGGGCCCGGGTAGCCGCCAAACCAGGCAAACTGTTTGGCGTTCCATCCAAATGTATTTTTCATTTCCTGAAAAGACCAATGCCCCATATAAGTAGATTCAAATCTGCCGGCCAATGATTCGGTTAATCCTTGCTGAAGGAGCAATCGCGATGAGCCAAGCAGAATAACTTTAATGGGTCGCTCAAAGCGGGTATCTTCGTCCCAGAGTTTTTTAACCATTTCACTCCAGTTCCCGATTTTCTGGATTTCATCAATGGCCAGGATAACCTCAGGCGCCTCTTCAGTTTTAAGTTTTTCCCTGGCAGTGTTCCACTGCTGTTCAATCCACTGGGTGTTGGTGTTGGTTACTCCATCGGCAGAAACGAAATGCCAGGGCAGTTTGGTCTCCTTCCAAAGTTGGTTTACCAACGTGGTTTTCCCTACCTGCCGAGGCCCGGAAAGCATCTGGATGAACTTCCTTTGTTCTTTCATCCGCGTGCTAAAGTGTTGATAATGATGGCGTTGAAACATGGTTTACAAATTACTCAATATGCTGAGTAAAAATACTCAATGGTTTTAGTAAATGGAAATGACTGGGAAAAGGGGGTATTTCAAAAATACATGAGTGCACTTCAAACTATTGCAATTATAAGGCCTCTCCTACGGAGCTATGTTCACTGTTTGAATTAATTAGTTCTACCATAAGTTCGCTCCGATGTGGCTTTTAGTCCGCATCGCGGACGATCTTATGGTAGGAATGCATAATCCCAGATTAAGCATTAGATAAAGATGATCATATATGAATTGACGAATCCCTCCGAAACGTCAGGATTGTCAGGGTTAACCTTGACAATGAAAATCACA
>JAYUHI010000041.1:0-6001 GCA_043767095.1 Bacteroidota bacterium | reverse complement strand
GTAAGCCCCATGTTCTCTTTCGTGCTGTCAACCCGAGTGGCAATAAGTTCTGCAGCAGTTTGCCCGGTGATAGCCCAATGCAATTGGTTCTGCACCGTGGCAAAAAAATCTTTTGTCACTTGGGCATCTGTCTTATAGTCGGCACTGCATTGGGTATAGATGTCGGTAATTTTTTGGTAGAATCTTCGCTCGCTGCTGCGTATATCGCGGATGCGGGCCAGTTGCTCTTCAAAATAATCTTTGCCAAAAATGTTGTTTGGGTTTTTCAGGCGCTCATCATCCATGGTAAAACCTTTGATGATGTATTCCTTTAATCGCTCCGTTGCCCAGATGCGAAATGCGGTGGCCTGCGAAGAATTGACCCGATAGCCAACCGAAATGATAGCATCAAGATTGTAAAATTTTGTAATCGTTTCCTGTGTTTTTCCTTTAATAGCACCGTGTTGAGTGGTTTGTTCCAAAATGGAACTAACCACTTCTTCCTGCAATTCCCCTGTTTCAAAAATATTTTTCAGGTGTTTGGTGACGGCAGGCCTTTGCACTCCAAATAGTTCGGCTATTTTTTGTTGGGTGAGCCACACGGTTTCGTTTTGCAAATAGATTTCAACCTTTACATTGCCATTGGGCGTGGTGTATAGGAGAATTTCGGTGAAGCTATCTGGCGGATTGGTTGAATGCTTTGTTTTTACTTTGCCTTTCTTTTTCGCGTTCATATTGTTTCAGTTACATAACCGTTACATCATACTTGAGTTGGGGCTGACTAAAAAGTACTTTGCTTGTCAGGTTGAGCTTGTCGAAACCTCTCTCTGGGTTTAAATTAGCCTTCGACAAGCTCAGGCTGACACCTGATTCCACCTTTTTAGTCAGCCCCAATCAATCTTCCTCATCTAGTTCCTTACCCATGCGGTATTTTATATCGTAATTGATGATGAAATCAAGTTCCTCTTCCGCAAACCCATAATGCTTTGCTAAAACTTTATCTATTTCATCAATAATTGGTTTTGAAAGCCTAGGCTGAAATGATTGGATGCGGGGTCTTCGCCTCGAGACCCCGCGTATTACGAAACTATTCCATGAAGTAAGCATAATTAATGCAAACGTGAAAACTGTTTTTTGACAACCACCCGGAGTAGAGAGAGTAAGTGGATTAAGAAATTACCTAAGAGCGGGGTCTCGAGGCGAAGACCCCGCTGGGACTAAAGGGGGCTAACAAGAGGCTATCTATGGGCTCAATAAACAACCTTGATTTTGCACCAACGCAAGACGTCCCCATCAATATTTAATTCGAAAAAGAATGAGTGCAGATATTCTTTTTTAATTTCTAGAGCTATTTCAACGTAGTGCTTATTGTCTATTTCAGTGGCCTTGTAGACTCTTAAAATATTTTTTGCTGACTTTTTAAAATACTTCTTCTGTTTTAATTCGAGATAAATTCGTAGGGTTGATGCATCCCCTTCCTTTGCCTTTTTCTCAATTCTTTCCCATAGTTGATAGTCCTTATCAAAACAAATGCTGCGTTCAGCAAATCGACTAAAAGTCGGTTGAGTCTTTCCATTAAATCTAAATAATACTTGTTCGGTATACTCCTCACCATATAGGTTTGCCAAAAAATAGTCAACTGCTATTTGCTCAGGAGAGTCGCCAGCGGGGTTTCCAGCAGCACTGAAAACAGCACCATAAAGAAATAATTTAAATAAAAGTATTCTCCTCATTCTTCTAGTCTGTTTGTCCATTTTGTCTCTTTCCCTTTTTGTCCTGTTTTCTTTGCATACGTTGTTTCTGCTCGTATCGTCCCCGAAACGGGAGACGATACTTGACAATAAAGTTAGAAGAAATCAAAGAAATGCTGTACAGATAAGACAAGGCAAACTTCGCTGGTTATGTACAGGCTTATTCATTCTTTCCAAATCGATTGAAGGGAATAAACCGTTACCGATTTGATTCTAATCCCTCCGTTAGAGGCGCGGATTTTAAAAGCATCAAAGGGAATGGATGGAAAAAATATTTCCGTCATGGTCAGGGTTCCCTCATCAGCAAAGAACTCCAGGCTGGAGGTATCGAGAAATAATCGTAGTTTAATATTCAGGTCGCTGGAGGTTCGCGGCCCAACATGGCGCCCGGGAAAACCGGGAGAGAAATCAACAATACCCGCCTGGCTTCTATCGATATAAAACTGATTCAACTGGTCATCAGGGCCAATGAGAATTTTTTCACCCTTTCCATTTTTCAGTTCTAATTCAAACCCTTGCTGAGCGTTCTCCCTTTCAATTTCAAAAACTATTTCAGTCTGGCCGGATGAAAGTTTAATTTCTTTGCTCACCGTGTCTGTTGCACTTATCCATCCCGGAAATTCCTGGGGTGTATTCCTGAGTGATTCAAGTTCTGTCAGCGGATTTGAAGCAATTCGCAATCCTTTCCCGGTGTTGACTAAAGTAAGTTCTCTTGGAAGGGTGTTAGCACTGCGCCATGCAGTAGTCGGTACCACGGTGGCATATTGCCAGTTGCTCATCCATCCTAAAAACAATCTCCGGCCATCTTTCTTTGGTATATTGCTCCAGGTAACACCCGCATAATTATCTTTTCCATAGTCAACCCAAAGCGTATCTTGAATTTCAGATTCAAATTCTTTTCCATTGAATTGGCCGATGAAATATTGAGTGCCCGATCCACCGTTGGGAGCGCCCGGGTTAATGCTCAGCAGCAAAACCCATTTCGTTTCTTGCGTACCTTCTACGTTAAGTTCAAATAAATCGGGGCATTCCCAAACTCCACCGTGTGCTCCTGTAGTCGTTCCGAAATCACTTAAATAATTCCAGTCTTTCAGATTGGGCGAACTATAAAACTCAACGTGATCTTTCACCGCCAGAATCATGATCCATTGTTTCGATAATTCGTGCCAGATTACTTTTGGATCCCTGAAATCGTGCTTGCCAGGATTTTTAATAACAGGATTGCCTTCATACTTTTTCCATGTTCTGCCTTTGTCTAAACTAAAGGCTATGCCCTGAGTTTGAAAATCATGACGGCCCGATTTTTCTCCTTCCATGAAGTGCTGGGTGAAAATGGCAATCATGGCGGGTTGATTTGGCAATCCAAACCCTGAAGTGTTCCCGATATCCATTACACAACTGCCGGAAAAAATCATTCCGAGGCTATCCGGATATAAAGCAATGGGCAAATGTTGCCAACGCACAAGGTCTTTGCTAACCGCGTGGCCCCAGTGCATCGGCCCCCAAACGTTACTATCTGGATAGTGCTGATAAAATAAATGGTATTCGCCATCGAAGTAAACCATGCCATTGGGGTCGTTCATCCAATTATTGGCAGGAGTGAAATGATATTGCGGGCGATGGGGTTCATTATAAAATTCACTGGCCTCTGATTTCTTTTCCGGTGTACAATTCCAAAAAAGTATGGAGACAAGCAGCGTGGCGAAGCCAATTATTTTCATAAAGTTATTTAGGCTTTATTACCAGCTTTCCTTTCGCCACTTTTTCAATGTCCTCTCTGCGCGTGAGCATTTTTCTGAATTGGCCTGTGGCAAACATTTCAGCCTGGTCAGAATAAAATTCACTCATCACATTTCCGGATTGGCCGGAAGGCGATGCAGTCTCTCCGCCACCTAAATCCGAGAAGTCGGTAATTTTTCTGAGAGCCGGGCCGCCTTTAACTTCAAAATATCCTGTTGTGTCAAGATCAAACATCAAATTGTTTATCACTTCATTGCCTCCGGGCACACTGAATGGTCCTACGGAAAAGAAACCATCGAGCAATTTCACTTTACCAAGCGGGTGATTGTGTTTTAGGGTGTGAATTTTATCCCAAGTCCAACCGCTGGGGTCGTTGCCGCTGGTTTGGTTTAAGATGGCCAGCGTTTTTTCCGCTGCTTTCAGAAAAATATCAGAGCGGGTTTCCTTACCATCTTTCGTGTTCACATTGTCCCACCAGGAAGAGGAATCATTCGAGAGCAACATGAGATATGAATTCTTCATCAGCGAAACACTGGCGATAGAATGCAAAGCATCATACCCAATTTCATCGGCCATAGCCAAATAAACAATCTGCGATAGCATATTGTAATAGACCGAAGGGGCAATATCATTGGCTTGATGACGGCCACTCCATTGACTGAGTATGCTGGATAATGGCGCAAAATCCGGAGATGAATTTGTTTCCAGTACAGTCGCCATTTCTCTTGCAACCTTCACCGCTTGATTGGAGGTGACATCGAGGCTAACATTTTTATTTTCATCTAACGTCCATATTTTTTCCTCACTTAATAAACGAACAATTCGGTCGGCCCTATCCCTCGGTAAGTAGTACCCTGAAAAATAACTCCCCTCAACCGTGTCGGGTTGGTTGTTGGCTGAGTAAACAAATCCGGAAGGCGGATTTAAGGACTGGGGGTTCTTAGTGAAATCATAATAACCGTTGTAGTCATCCAAACCGGTTGAGGCGTCCAGAAAAAATTTAGATGACATATTTTTACGAATGGGCAATCGGGCCACAGCCCACCAGGCAATGTTGCCAGTCACATCGCCATACATGATATTAAATCCAGGCGCGGAAAAAATGGAAACGGCATGATACGCTTGAGCAAAACTGGTAGCATGGTTCAATTCATAGAATGTTTGAATGGCCTGGTTATCGCCCTTAAGCAACTGCCAATCCATGGCAACCCATGTTTCATTCTCATCCACGCCCTGAACAATTCCGTTTATAACCGGCCCATGCGAAGTAACTTTTACTTCAAACAATAAATCGGGCTCACCTTTCACTTTTATTGTTTCATTGATGATCGTCACCGGTTCCCAACCATCAGCACGCTTCACCTGGTTCGGGTGCGATTCATCCGTAGCCTCTACAAAAAAATCCATGTCGTCATTTTCAAACATGGTAATGCCCCATCCGCAAAAATTATTTTGTCCCAATCCGCCAAAGGGGGTGCCGGCCACATGATGACCATAAAAACTAAAACCAGGATATTCCAAATGCGCTTCGTACCACACGGCTGGCTGGCCGTAAGCAATGTGCGTGTCATTGGCCAGTATGGGTTTGCCCGATTTTGTTTTCGATCCGGAAATGACCCAGCCATTGCTCCCTGTTAGCAGCGGAACCGGCAAAGCCTGGATGGCATCATGAATAGCGGAGATCAGTTGTGTTTGTGATTTGACTTCGCCTTCGAAGGATGGAATACGAACGGCATCGGTAGGCGAGTTCACGGCCAGGTCTTTCAGGTATTCATTGCCCCACTGTGTTTTAATTTCCTGCAATACGGGATCAATCCGCAAGCCTTCGGCAAATCCAAAAGCCATAATGCCTAAAGGCAGGTACATGTCTTTGGGTGTGAACTCAGTTTTAGGAATGCCCATGATGGTAAACTCCAGCGGAGTCTTGCCTTCGCGGATAAAAGTGTTGATACCTTTCTGATAGGCGAAGGCCGATTTTTGAAAGGCCGCTGTATCAGAACTTAGAAATTTAGCGGCTTGCTTTTCGGCAAACTCATTTATTCTAAGCGTTCGGAAAAGCTTATCCACTTTTATCATATCAGGCCCAATGATTTCAGCCAACGTTCCGGATGCTGCCCTGCGCAGCATTTCCATTTGGAAGAGTCTGTCTTGCGCGTGCACATAACCGAGAGCAAAGTATGCATCGGTTTCGTTTTGTGCGTAGATGTGAGGAACACCGTAGTCATCAAACAAAACTTCAATGTTGTCGATTGGGCCATCCAAAGTAAGTTCACCGGAATAGTTTGGTTTGGAATTTTGGAGGAAGAGATAGAGGGCGATGACAGAGAGCAGGATAAGTATTACCAGTGAGAGGAAGATTCGTTTCAAGAGTTTCATATTTTTTTGTTGGATGACTGATGTTTTGTTGACATGTAAAAACTTCCCAAGTTCAATAAAGGGCACCTCTAAAAACTAATAATGGAACGCAGATGACGCAGATGATTATGATAAATTATGATTTTATCAGCGATAATCTGCCCAATCAGTGTCAT
>JAYUHI010000040.1:0-14256 GCA_043767095.1 Bacteroidota bacterium | reverse complement strand
TGTTTCTGCGGAAGAGGCTCATTCTTTTAAGATTTAGACACCTCAAAGGTTTGAACTTTTTCCGCTATTTTATAAAGTGGACTTTCGGATAGTTATGTTGTTTTTTAAAACCAGGTAATTCAGTTTTGATAACATTCCAGACGATTGGGAGGTCGGTCCCAAAATATTCGTGGATTAGTTTGTTGCGCATTCCTTTTATTAGTGCCCAGGGAACCTGAGGCTCACTCTTTTTTATTTCATCATTAAGTTGGGCAACAGCTTCCCCAATGATTTGCACATTATACAGGCATGCTTCCATCACCATAAAGTCAGCGACAAAGTCGTCAAATGAAATGTTGTGCGTGTACTGTTGCAAGTGGTTTATGCAATTCAAAATGTCATTGACAACTCTTGAGGGAAGTCTTTTAGACATATACAATGTCCTTTTCCACGTATGGCAGATAATCTGGCTTTATGGAGCGTTTGGGAACTACATCTACTTTAACCACGAACAATTCTTCAATCTCGGTAGCCAGTGCCACAAAACTCAATCCCATAGGGCCGTTGATTTCCACAGCAATGTCTATATCACTGTTTTCCGTGGCTTCACCTCTTGCGTAAGAGCCAAACACGCCTAAGGCCGAAATGGGATACCTATTCTGCCATTCTCTTTTATTTTGCCTAAGCGTTTGAAGTATTTTTTCAAGCGTGTACATACTGCAAATTAATCAATATTTGCGAGTCTAAACGATACACTGGTTCTTTGAAGTATTGTCCTCTAACCGCACATGTTGCGTTTCGGGCTTTTGATTCTTGACGATCCGCCATTAACTTTGCCTTACAAAACAAAAACAAAAAATTATGAGTAAAGGACTTATTGTTGGACTTGGGATTGCAGGCGTAATTGTACTGTCAGTAATTTGGTTTGTGAGTTGGGGTGGTGGGGTTTATAGCACAGCTGTTGGCCTTCAGGAAGGGGTTAATGAAAGTTGGGGCAATGTCCAGGCAACTTACCAGCGTAGGGCGGACCTGATTCCTCAATTGGTTGCCACTGTAAAGGGTGCTGCTGAAAATGAAAGAGGAATCTTAACAGCAGTTACTCAGGCGCGTGCCGGCATTGTCAATGCTAAAACACCAGAAGATTTGGAAATTGCAGGAAAGCAAATTAATACAGCGATTAACCTGGCATTTGAAGCTTATCCCCAAATACGATCTACCGAAAACTTTCAGGATTTACAGGCACAATTAGAAGGAACTGAAAACCGCATCAGTGTGGCTCGCCAGAATTACAATGGCACCATTAAAGATTACAATACCTACGTGCGTGGTTATTTTAAGAGAATGGCTTTGAACTGGTTTGGTGGTGGTGAAGATTTTTCTGCCAAAACAGGGTTTGCCGCCAGCCAGGATGCTCAAAACGCGCCTACCGTAGATTTCAGCAAATAAATCTCAATAAGTTTTCCTGAACTATTTAAGCCACACGTTTCGCGTGGCATTTTCTTTGCTTATAATGTATTTAACTTCCCTCATTAGAATTCGTTAGATTTACATAGGCACATTAACGCTCGCAGCTATGAGAAACATCCTTACGCCCGCCCTGTTGTTGTTAAGTTTTGTTGCTATGGGTCAAATTCAAAACCATGAGTGGGGGATGGGCTATGTTTTTTCGGCCCCGAGAGGCAACATGAAAGAAACAATCCGCAACGCCCATGGCGTGATGATGGACTTTTATTTTACACCGAATCAAACCCGGTATTCACTTGGTTTGGAAATGTCAATGAACATGTATGGGCACGACAAATCGCGGCAGACCTATTCGTTTGAGGATGGCAGCACCGCACCGATGGACATTGTGGTGAACAATAATTTTTACAATGTGCTGCTGGCCGGGAAATATTTTTTACGCCAGGGGAGTGTTCAGCCATTTGTTACAGGCAAACTGGGTTATTCATTTTATAGTACTGATTTGAATATCTACGACCCCGATGATTTTGACCATTGCGAGCCGGTTGACAACGATGTGCTGAAAAAAGATGGCTCTGCCATTTTTTCGGTAGGTGGCGGGCTACGGTGGGATATTCTCCCTAAAAAACTTCCTGGTATGTTTTTTATAAACCTGAGCGTTAATTATACGGCTGGCGGAATGGTGAATTATATGAATGTGGATGCACCCAACCGCAGTCATGCCGCCCATACTTCCGATGTTTATGCCAAGTTCATCAACACCCAAACACAAGTGGTGCACGAACACCACGTGGGCAATGTGTACTCAAGTCTGATTGAGATGATGGATTACAGGCTTAGCGTTTCGTTTAGGATGCCACACAGATAAGATAAGTAGGCAGTCCCGAAGCATCGGGAGCAGTAGGCAGTCACAGCTAATGATTGTTTCTGCCAACCCTTTACAAAGTCCGCTTCACTTCACGTGTCTCGAAACTTTCAATTACATCACCCACCTGGAGATTATTAAAGTTTTCGATGCCCATGCCGCAGTCAAATCCTGACCGCACTTCGCTTGCATCGTCTTTGTATTGCTTCAGGGAATTCAGTTTGCCTGAGTATAGCACGATGCCATCCCGGATGAGACGTATCGGGTTGTTGCGTTTTACATAACCATCGGTTACACGGCAGCCGGCAATGGTTCCCACTTTCGTAATCTTGAAAACTTCGCGAACTTCGGCATTGCCCACAATCACTTCCTGTGTTACCGGTGCCAGCAATCCCTCCATAGCATCCCTCACCTCGTTAATGGCATCGTAAATAATGGAGTACAATCGGATTTCAATTTCCTCGGTATCAGCCAATCGCCTGGCGATGGTTGACGGCCGCACCTGGAAGCCAACTATGATGGCGTCTGAAGCCGATGCGAGAAGAACATCGGATTCCGATATTTGACCCACGCCTTTATGAATAATGTTTACCTCAATCTCACCGGTTGAAAGTTTAAGCATGGAATCCGACAGCGCTTCGACTGAACCATCCACATCGCCCTTGATAATAATGTTCAATTGTTTGAAGCTGCCAATGGCCAGGCGTCTGCCAATTTCATCGAGCGTAATGTGTTTCTTGGTGCGGATGTTCTGCTCACGCAACAGTTGGGCTCGCTTGTAAGCCAGTTCGCGCGCCTCACGATCTGTTTCTGTTATAGAAAATTTTTCACCCGCTTGTGGCGCTCCATCCAAACCCAATACTTGAACCGGTGTTGCAGGGCCCGCCTCATTCACTCGTTTTCCGGTATCATCAAACATGGCTTTCACCCGGCCATAATTGGCCCCTGTCAGCATAATATCGCCTACTTTTAATGTTCCGTTTTGCACCATCAGAGTGGCTACATAACCCCGGCCCTTATCCAGAGAGGCTTCAATCATAGTACCGATAGCAGGCCTGTCGGGGTTGCACTTGAGTTGCAATAATTCTGCTTCAAGCAAAACCTTTTCGAGCAGCCCTTCAATTCCCAGGCCTGTCTTGGCCGAGATTTCCTGGCACTGATATTTTCCGCCCCACTCTTCCACGAGGATGTTAATCTTGGAAAGCGAGTCGCGCACTTTCTCAGGGTTGGCCGTTGGCTTATCAACTTTATTTATGGCTATGACAATCGGCACGCCCGCCACCTGCGCGTGGTTGATGGCTTCCTTGGTTTGCGGCATCACATCATCATCGGCTGCGACAACTATAATTACAATGTCGGTAATCTTGGCGCCTCTTGCCCGCATAGCGGTAAAGGCTTCGTGACCGGGTGTATCCAGGAAAGCAATTTTAGCCCCGCTCTTGGTGGTTACATCATACGCTCCAATGTGTTGGGTAATTCCTCCGGCTTCCTGTGCAGTAACTTTTGTGTTACGGATATAATCAAGTAACGAGGTTTTTCCATGATCAACATGCCCCATGATGGTGACGATGGGGGCGCGGGGAATCACATCGCCCACGCTGGTGGCTTCCTCTATCGCTGCCGTTTGCTCTTCGGTGGTGGTGAACTGAACTTCAAATCCAAACTCATCGGTTATAACGGTGATGGCCTCAGCATCCAATCGCTGATTGATGGAAACAAACATGCCGAGTCCGATGCAGGTAGATATGACATCGTTCACAGAAACATTCATCAGTGAGGCCAGGTCATTCGCTGAAATAAATTCGGTTACCCGCAACATTTTAGAGGCCTGTTGTTCCTGTAATATTTTTTCTTCAGCGGCCTGAGAGTACGCTTGCCTTTTTTCTTTCCGGTATTTAGCTCCAGAGAATTTTTTCTGCCCACTGCTCAACTTGGCCAGTGTGGCGCGAACCTGTTCCTGAATTTCTTTTTCAGATGGTTCTTCCTTCTGAACGGGCGATCTTCTTTGTTGTTGACTGCGGCCTCCCTTATTATCCTGTGCCGACTGTGGTATTCTTTTTCTTGGCCTTTTGCGCTTAGCGTCATCGGCTGATGACGAGGTGTCTTCTTTTCCTGCCCGTCCGCCAGGCGGGTTCTTTTCTTTTTCTTTTTCGGCCGGAAGGGAAATCTTATCGAGCACCTTCAGGCCTTGCAACTTCTCTGCCTTTGCTTTAATTAACTCCAACTCCTGCTCGGGCTTAACTTCTTTTTCCTCAACCACCGCAGAAGCGACTGGCGATTCAATTGGTTCGGATTCCTCTTTTCCTGCCCGGCCGGCAGTAGGGCTTTTTTCCGTATCCAGTTTGCCCACTACTTTAAGTCCTTCGAGCTTGGTTTTCTCCCGGCTGATTTTTTCAGGAACTACCTCCTCTTTGTGCTTCAGTTCTTTGGAGCCCAGGTTTTTAATCAGGATGTCCTGCTCATCTACTTCCTTTTTCCGGTGCGGCTCCGAAGACGCTTTAATAGTTACAGTTTCAGAATGTTTGCCGCCTATCGTTAGGCCCGATGCTTCCAGTTTTTCAGTGGCGGAAGATGCGTACTCTTTAGAAAGCAGCACTACCTGTTCGGATGTAAGTTTGGCGTTCGGATTGTTTTCAACGGTGAACCCTTTCTTGGCCAGGAAGTCCAAAATAGTGTTATGGCCAACGTTCAGTTTGCGTGAAGCCTGTCCTAACCGCATTGTTTTTTCCTCTGCCATGTTCAAATATTACTGATTTTCGTGATTTACGGGCTGAAAGTTCAATTTATTGGTCAAATTCCCTTTTCAATACAGTTAAAATGTTCTCCACCGTTTCTTCTTCCAGATCGGTTCTGCGCACGAGTTCTTCTTTGTTCAGCGTGAGCACACTCTTGGCTGTATCTAAGCCAATACGCTTCAATTCATCAATCACCCAGGCTTCAATTTCATCTGTGAATTCCTCCAGGTCAACATCTTCCTCTCCGGTTTGAACATCGCCCAGTTCGCGGAAAACATCTATCTCATAGCCAACTAACCGGCTGGCCAGTTTAATGTTCAAGCCGCTTTTACCAATGGCCAGTGATACCTGGTCGGGCTTCAGGAAGACAGACACACGGCCATTCTCTTTGTCTATCTTCATGCTGGATAGCTTGGCCGGGCTCAAGGCACGCTGTATGTACAACTCCATGTTTTCGGTGAAGTTGATCACATCAATATTCTCATTCTGCAATTCGCGCACGATGGCATGAATGCGTGAGCCCTTCATGCCCACACAGGCACCCACCGGGTCGATGCGGTCATCATACGATTCCACCGCCACCTTTGCGCGCTCGCCTGGTTCACGAACTACTTTCTTAATGGTGATCAAACCATCAAATACTTCCGGAACTTCCTGCTCGAACAATCGCTCTAAGAAAACCCCTGAGGTGCGCGAGAGAATAATTTTCGGATTGCCGTTCACCATTTCCACCTTGTGCACAATGGATCGGATGCTCTCCCCTTTGCGATATCGATCCTTTGGAATTTGTTCGCTTCGCGGAATGGAAATCTCATTGCCTTCGCCATCAATCAACAACACTTCACGGCTTAACACCTGGTACACTTCTCCGGTGATGATCTCGCCTACGATGTCTTTGTATTTTTGAAAAATGATATCCTTCTCCAGGTCTTTCACTTTTTGGATGAGGGTTTGGCGGGCGGTGGTTACAGCCCTCCGTCCGAAATCTTCCAGAAAAATTTCTTCGGCAACTTCTTCGCCTACTTCAAAATCAGGTTCGATTTTCTTGGCTTCGGTGAGGGAAATTTTATCGGCTTCCCAAATGTCTTCCGAGTCATCGTCAACAATCTCGCGGAAGCGCCAGATTTCAAGGTCGCCTTTGTCGGCATTAACGATGACATCAAAGTTTTCATCCGACTCATATTTTTTCTTAATCATGTTGCGAAACACATCTTCGAGGATGCGGATCATAGTAGGCCGGTCGATGTTTTTTTGTTTGGCGAAATCGGCAAACGAATCAATCAGTTCTGCTGCTTGCATTGTTTTAACTATTTAAAAGATACCATTACAAAAGTTTTATCTATTTGATCGAAATTTATTCTTCTGATGTTTTTCCCTGTTAACTTTCCTTTCAGTTTGCTTTCTTCTTCGATGATGACCTCGTTGTTTTCAATCTGCAGAAGCTTTCCCCGAACCACCTCATTTTCCATCAATTCTATTTTCAGCGTTCGCCCAATGTGCTTTTGAAATTGACGCAAAAGTTTCAGGGGCTGATCTATTCCGGGTGTAGTCACTTCCAAATTATAATCTTCGAGCAACGCGGTTTCGTGAATAAAGTCAGAAAGCGCCCGGCTCAGGTTGGCACAATCATCGATCGCGATACCCTGGTCACCGTCTAACACTACCGTTATCTTTGGTGGTTTGAGCCGGTCAATTACCCGCACATTCAAAACAAAATGACTGCTTTGGGCCAAATGCCGGTCGGCCAATTGTTTTATTTGCGCTGCTAAATCCATTTTTCTATAAACAAAGAGGGGACTTTTTGGTCCCCTCTTTACTCTTGAAACAATATCGAAGTGGTGCAAAGGTATATGTTTTTTACTTTCGTGCAAATAATTGTAATCGTTGCCCTTCGTCATCCGTTTAAATTTCATCATGCGTAAATTTTTTATTCTTTTTTCCTTCCCATTTCTTTTTGCTTGCAGCCCTTCGGGAAAAAAGGAAGGAGTCGCTGAAAAAATAACCCTTGCACCTGCCCCTCCCGTCAGCCAGGACTCGGCCTACTTTTTTGTGGAGGCACAAGTGAAGTTTGGGCCGCGCATTCCCAACAGTTCAGCGCACAAAAAAACAGGCGATTACTTATCGGCCACGCTTAAAAAGTACGGAGCTAAAGTTACCGAACAAGCTTTTGAAAGCATGAGTTACGATGGCAAAAAACTTTTTCTTAGAAATATAATCGGCAGCTACTTTCCCGAAAAACAAAAACGGATTCTGCTCGCTGCTCATTGGGACACCCGCCCCTTTGCGGATAAGGACAAAGAAAAACCCACTGCTGAATTTGATGGGGCGAATGATGGAGCCAGTGGAGTGGGCGTGCTGCTTGAGGTAGCCCGGTTGCTTGGCAAAAGCACTTCGCCTAATGTGGGTGTTGATATTATCTTTTTTGATGGAGAAGACTATGGGGAGAAAAATGGAGAAAGCGCCCCATCGCTGCCTCACGGGCAGGAAACCTGGTGGTTGCTCGGCTCGCAGTATTGGTCAGTGCACAAACACCAACCCAACTACTCAGCGTATTATGGAATTCTTCTCGATATGGTTGGCGCTAAGGGCTCCAAGTTTTTTAGGGAAGGTGTATCCGTTGAGTACGCACCTTCTGTTGTGGACAAAGTTTGGAACACCGCTGCCCAGCTTGGCCGTTCTAATATTTTTGTGAATCAAAATGCTGCGGCCATAACCGATGATCATGTTCCGGTAAATGACAAAGCCAATATCCCCATGATTGACATTGTGCATTACGATCCGGTTCATGGTTACTTTGGCGACTACCACCACTCGCGTAAAGACAATCTTGATTTGATTGATAAAGAAATTTTAGGAATTGTGGCCCAAGTGGTGATCCAGGTGATTTATAACGAGGAGTAGTAACTCACTACAGACAATTATTCGCGCGACAGGAACACGGTGGTTCCTCCTACTATTGTTCTCAGCACTTTAATTTTCTTAATCTCAATTAGGTTAATTGTGGTGATGTCCTTGTCCAGTACAACAAAATCAGCGAGCATCCCTGGCTTTAATGACCCTTTACTATTTTCTTCAAACGAAGCATAAGCAGCATTCACTGTGTATGCTCTCAATGCTTGCTCCACTGAAATTCTCTGTTCGGGCACCCAGCCATTAGGGTTTTTATCATCGAGTGTTCTTCGGGTTACCGCTGCATAAATTCCTTCCAATGGAGTTGGGGGAGCAACAAACCAATCGCTGCCGAAAGAAACTGTTGTACCTGCGTCCATTAAAGATTTGAAAGCGTACGTTGTTTTGCATCGCTCATATCCAAGAACTTTTTCCGCCCACCGGCCATCATCAATGGCGTGGTAAGGTTGCATGCTCGCGATTACGTTCAGCTTCGCAAGGCGTGGGATGTCGTTGGGATGGAGGTGCTGCGCATGTTCAATCCTGAATCTGCGATCGCGCGCTCCGTTTTGTTTCGCAACATCTTCGTAAATATTCAGCAGTGTGTGAATGGCTTTATCGCCAATGGCGTGCACCATCACATGAAGGCCGGCACTGTCGGCAGAATAAATTTGTTTACGTAAATCATTCTCTTCGATCACCATAAATCCGGAATCGGTTGGCGAATCGGCAAAGGGTTTAAAAAATGCCGCGGTGTGCGAGCCGAGCGATCCATCTACAAATCCTTTTAACGAGCCAATCTTTAGCCACTTATCACCCCTTCCGTTTTCCTGAATGGCTTTCGCTAAATCTTTCCATTCACTCAATGCCATGCCTGCATAAATTCTTGTTTTCAATCGACCTTGTTTGCTCGCTCGCTTCAAGGCCTCCATGTATCCAGACATGTTGTGGACTGATGTAATTCCTTTCGAGGCCACATAATTCATGGCCGTGTCCAGCGCTCGATCTTGTTGTTGAATGGTTGGAACCGGCACGACCCTGCCCACATAAACTTCTGCATTGTCTTTAAAAATTCCAGTGAGTTTGGATTTCGTTCGAACGATGGTTCCGCCAGGCACATCCTTAACTTTTTCATCGACACCAGCCACTTTCAGTGCCAACGAATTGGCCAGTGACATGTGTCCATCGAGCCGGTTAATCCACACCGGATTATTTTCAGTTACGCTATCGATCCAATCCTTCGAAGGAAGTTCACCGCCCCAGTTCTCATGATCCCAGTCGCCACCGGTTATCCATTCGCCCGGTTGGATGGTAGCCGCATAATTTTTAATCCGTTGAATAAATTCCTTCGGTGTTTTGGCATCGCGAAGCTGAACGGAGGATAACCGGAATCCGCCATCAACAAAATGAGTGTGCGTATCAATAAAGCCGGGGGTGATTAACCCGCCAACAGGCGCTTCGATCTTTTGAGTTTGCTTGCCTTCGAACGCCTTTATTTCATCCACACTTCCAACGGCCAGAATGGTATCACCGCCAATGGCCATGGCTTCAGCCCACGGTTGCTGCGGGTTGCCCGTCCAGATTTTACCATAGACAACGGTATCTGCGGTTGGTTGTTGAGTGCAGGAGAAAACAAAGATTACAATGGCGAGGAGCAGAAATCGTTTCATGGTGATTTTTAATTCACTTTCTTCTGTTTCTCTTTCTGCGCATCCATCACTTTTTTAATCTGCACACCGGCATTGGCCACGGAGTCTTGCGACTTTTTGTTGTTCACTAATTTTTGAAGCAACACCGCGTGTTCGAGTTTGTTCGTCTCAAGTGATTTTTCCAGGTGAATCCGCTCCTGATCAGTATTACCCAGGCGAATATTCAAATCTTTATTCTGGTTGGTGAGCCTGATTTTTTGTTTTTCGGTGGCATCAAAAGCCTGTTGCGACTCATCTATTTCTTTCTGGATTTGATCGCGATAAAATTTCACCCCAAACTGGTAAACCATTTTCTCTACGCGCTCCAACACTCTCTGCGGATCACGCCCCCGCCATTCGGCTGTGTCGAGTCCAATCCAAACCTGGCTTTTGGTATCGCTTCCCTCCGTTGTTGCATAGAGCACATTTCCTTCATAAACAGTGCCTCCCAACGCTGGCCCCGAAACAGAAACATAATCGGTAGTGGAACGGGTTTTACCGTAATCCTTCAAAAACTTATTCAGGGAGCTTTCCACATCTTCGCCCTTACCCGTGAGTTCAAGCGAATAGCCTAAAGCCTGGGCGTCTTTAATTCGGTTGTTTTTCTTTGTTACCTTAATGGTTTGGGCGAACGAAATTGACGTTAACAACAGGGCAAATGAAAAGGTGGCCAGACGCTTCATTGTTTCGGGGTTTAGAGTCATTTTTGTTTACGGGTTAAAGTTCATTTAAAAAATTGGAAAAGTCAGTACTCATTACCGGTGGTTCAGGCATGCTGGGCAGCGCCATAACAGACTTGCTCCTGCAAAAAGGCTACCGGGTTTCGCATTTGGGGCGCAGCCCTTCGATGGGTAAGGTAAAATGTTATCGCTGGTCTGTTGCTGGAAAATATGTTGATCTAAAAGCGCTGGAAGGAGTTGACGCTGTAATTCACTTAGCCGGAGCGGGTGTGGCGGAAAAGCGATGGACACCCGAGCGAAAAAAAGAAATATTGGAAAGCAGAACCAAGTCGGGTGAACTTCTTTTCGAAACTTTGCGAGACACAAACAATGCGGTGCGCACGGTAATCAGCGCTACTGCCATTGGGTATTACGGTTTAGAAACATCGGATGAGTGGTGCACCGAGGACCACGCACCAGGAACTGATTTTTTAGCTGATGTTACACAAGAGTGGGAGAAATCGATCAAACCTATTGAGGATTTAGGAAAAAAATTGGTGAGGCTCCGTATCGGGGTTGTGTTGAGTAACAAAGGAGGTGCCCTTATGGAAATGGCCAAACCGGTGAAGTGGGGAGTGGGCGCTCCTCTTGGTACCGGCAAACAATGGGTGAGTTGGATTCACATCAACGATTTGTGCAACATGTTTTTGCTTGCCCTGGAGAATGAAAGTGTGAAAGGGGTTTACAATGCCGTTGCCCCCAACCCCGTTACCAATCGTGAATTGAACAAGTTTATTGCACGGGCTTTGCACCGTCCCCTGTGGTTACCACCTGTTCCGGATTTTGTTTTGAAAATAATATTAGGTGAGATGTATCAAATTGTGGTGACCGGGGCGAAGGTTTCCTGCGATAAAATTAAAGCGGCATCCTATGAGTTTTTGTTTACCGATGCCGGGCAGGCCGTAAAAAACTTGTTGGGTTAAGAATTAAAAGTGATAGCAATAACTTTCCAAAAGTTTAAACTTTTGGAAAGTTGAGTTCAAATAAAGACACATGTTTAACACCGAAGAAGTAAACCGACTCATAAAATCCAGGCGCTCCATCTATCCCAATGATTACACCGGAGAAAAAGTGGATGACGCCATCGTAAAGCAAATGCTGGAAAATGCCAACTGGGCACCCACGCACAAGCTCACCGAGCCGTGGCGTTTTGTGGTGTTCACCGGAGATGGCTTAAAAAAGTTAGCTGAGTTTCAGGGCGCTTGCTATAAAAAGGTTACAGAGGCTAATGGCACCTTTAAAGAAGACCGGTACAAAAATTTATTGATCAAACCGTTTGAGTGCTCGCACATTATTTCTATCGGCATGAAACGCGATGCGAAAAAAAGTGTGCCCGAGTGGGAAGAGCTGGCCGCTGTGTTCTGCGCGGTAGAAAATATGTACCTTACTGCAACGGCTTATGGCATCGGCTGTTATATGAGCACAGGAGGCATTACTAATTTTGAAGAAGCGAAAGAATTTTTTGGTTTGGGCCCTGAGGATAAGCTTTGCGGGTTTTTAAATGTGGGAAAGCCGAAAGGAGACCTAACTTTTGGCGGAAAAAGAAAACCAGTCGATGAAAAAGTTAAATGGATAAGCGAAATATGAAAACCAAATTGGTAATCTTGTTAGTCTTGTTAGCTGCTTCTATTCATGCCCAGGTCATCGGCAAAATCTTTCCGGACATGATTGCCGAAACTGTGGAAGATAAAAAAGTAAACCTTCCAACCGATACCAAAGGCAAGTACACACTGCTGGGATTGGCGTACTCCAAAAAGTCGGAGGATGAGTTGAACACGTGGTTTAGTCCGGTGTTTGGAAAATTTATTCAGAAAACAAACGGGCTTATGGGCGGAATGGGTTATGATGTGAATGTGTATTTCGTGCCCATGTTCACTGGTGTGAATGCAGCCGCCACAGGCACAGCCAAAAAGAAAGCGGCTAAAAACATTGATCCACAACTCTTGCCCTACGTTCTGTTTTATAAAGGCGAGTTGAAAACTTATAAAGAAGCACTCGACTTTGAGAAAAAAGATATTCCTTATTTTTTTGTGCTTGATCCAGATGGAAAAATTGTATTCGCCACTTCGGGGAAATATTCAGATGAAAAAATGGATGAGATTGAAAGTAAAATTGAATAGGACGCCCCAAGGCCTCACCCCCGGCCCCTCTCCAAAGGAGAGGGGTGCCCTCTTTTGTAATTTTGTGTGGTGAACGACAGATCGGTGCAATAGTAAAACTTCCACCTTAAGCCCAATCACATAGATTCTTTTTTTGCGACTTAAAAATTTCGATATTTTAAATTAAAGATGAGTGACTATCAAGCGATGAGCTGCCAACAGAGGGCACCCCTCTCCTCCGGAGAGGGGCCGAGGCCTAAAAACGCGCACAAATACTACCGCTTCCAATCACTTCTTCAACAAGATAACTGGCTCTCGCCCGCTTATCTTGGTGTGGACGAAAAAGGAATCATAACTTATTTATCCAAAGTGGCTCCTGAGAATGTATCCATTGAAGCAGTTGATGGATTGGCACTGCCGGGTTTTCAGAACGCCCATTCGCATGCCTTTCAATATGCTATGGCCGGTCTTGCTGAGAATCATCCTCCCGGAACAGATGATGATTTCTGGAGTTGGCGAGAGGCCATGTATCAATGCGCCTTGGCTGTTGATCCAGATCAGGCGGAAGCCATAGCCGCGATGCTGTATGCCGAAATGGTTCGCCAGGGATACACACACGTGGCGGAGTTTCATTATCTCCATCACGACAAAGTTGGAGCGCCTTATTCCAACCTGGCGGAAATGGGGGAGCGAATGGTTTCCGCAGCGAATTCTGCGGGAATAAAAATTACACTCATCCCGGTGTTTTATCAAAAGGGTGGATTTGGTTTGGGGCCTCAACCCCGTCAACGGAGATTTATTTCAAAATCAGTTTCCGATTATTTCAAATTGTTTGAGGCTTCAAAATCAGCTATCGCCAATTATGAAAATGCCTCACTTGGTTTCAGCGTGCACTCTCTTCGGGCAGTTGATTTGAATGACATCAAGGAAACCTTTCATCAGGGCCCGAAAGATTTACCGTTTCACCTTCATGTATCGGAACAGAAAAAAGAGGTAGCCGATTGTTTAGCGCATTGCGGCAAACGGCCCATGCAATGGTTGCTGGAAAACCTGCCGGTTAATGAGATGTTCAACCTGGTGCATGCCACACATCTGGATGATGGTGAGTTGAAACAGTTGGCTGCATCAAAAGCCAACGTAGTGCTTTGTCCTTCCACCGAAGGCAACCTGGGCGATGGAATTTTCCGGATGAAAGAATTTGTAAAGTTAGGTGGGCAATGGACCATCGGCACAGACAGTCACATCGGAATTAATCCATTGGAAGAATTGAGGATGATTGATTACCGTCAACGACTCATCACTAACCAGCGAAATACTTTTGATGGCGATGCCGCACAATATATGGTGAACGCCTCAATCATGTCTGGCCGGAGAGCAACGGGAATTTTATCAACTGATCATTTTGCTATCGGTCAATCATTGGATGCGGTGGTGTTCAATGCTTCATCACATTTGTTTGAAAATACATCAGAGAAAAACAGACTGGCCTCCATTATCTATACTTCCGACACGAGCAAAATTATTGGGACTCTTATTGCGGGAAAGTGGGTAGTGAAAAATCAACATCACCGGAATGGGGCTTACGTCAAAGATTCATTTCGCAAAGCGATGAAGGAGTTGGCTATTCGGTGAGCCAATGAATAGACCTAAAAAAATTCGTTCCAGGGTATCACCTCAATACCATTACTTCTTTTCTGACTTTGCTTTCCCCCATAGATTACTTTACCGGCAGATGAAGGCACCTGGACTTTGAAGTATTCAAGTCCTTTAAAGTAATCTGAAGAAATAGTTTCCCCGGCCTTCAGTTCAAGGGCTGTC
>JAYUHI010000039.1:0-6004 GCA_043767095.1 Bacteroidota bacterium | reverse complement strand
AAACGATTTGTCGATCTTTACAATCATGCCGTGCGCTTCTTCAATTTGCGAAGAAACTCAGTCTGATCAACAAATTCACCGGTTCTCCCTTTTTGAATTGCACGGGCAATGCAAATTTCCTCCATATCATCCGCTGATAATATTTTAGACTCTACTCCAATTTTTTTAGCCAAATTCAATAGAAGTCTAAGATCCGGTTTTGATTTGCTTTTTAATAAGGCAGTTTCCATAAGTATTAGCTTTATATTCATTACACCTAAAAATATTTCCCGATTTTTGAACAAAGATAACTTTTTCAACCCAATCTAAGTCATGAAAAAAATTGAACATATCGGCATTGCCGTTAAGAATCTGGATGCATCTAATCAGCTTTTTGCCCGATTGCTGGGTGTTGAGCATTACAAAATCGAAGAAGTGGAATCGGAGGGTGTGCGCACTTCTTTCTTTAAAGTTGGAGAATTGAAAATCGAATTATTGGAGGCTACTCGTCCCGACTCCCCAATTGCGAAGTTTCTTGAGAAAAGAGGCGAGGGAGTTCACCACCTGGCGTTCGAGGTGGCAGATGTATCAGAAGCCCTGACTGACCTTACCAATAAAGAGTTCCAGCCCATTACCAAAATACCAAAGCCTGGCGCTGATAATAAGATGATTGCCTTTCTTCATCCGACAACAACTAATGGCGTGCTGGTTGAGGTTTGTGCAGACCTCACCCCCGGCCCCTCTCCATCCCGATACTTCGGGAGCGAGGGGTGACTTTCTTAATCAAACTTGCGGTGTCAAAAATCGCAGTAGAAACTTAAAGGCATATCAAAGGCAATACAACAATCCTTCAGAAATTGAAGCGGCATTTAGAAAAGCAGTTCGAGAATTACCAAGGTACAACATGACGAAAGAATGCACCCCTCTCTCCCGATGCTTCGGGATGGAGAGGGGCCGGGCCTGCCTGCCGGACAGGCAGGGGTGAGGTCAAATATTCAACCAATAGGTAAACTTAAAAACCAACGCCCGGTTCTTGCTGGAAAAATTTTCGGGTAAATAATTTTCCGTGTAAACAATAAAGAAATCGGAGGCGGGTTTATAGCGCCATTGCAACCGGGTGTTCAACCCTACATTATCGAGCAGATTGTTGTACTGCACAAAAGTGGTGAAGAACAATTTATTGGTGAATGTCAAGTCCAGCCGCGGGCCAACGATGAAAAGTTTTTCCTTTCCATAACCCGAAGCCAATCTCAAATCATTGTAATCGAACCGGATGGCCAAACTTCCATATGGCTGATACCGGTAGTTTATCTGCCCTGTAATATTCAGGTTGGTACCATTATAAAACCCGCCATAGGTTACCTCAGCGGTAAAGTTTACAACTTTTCTCTGGTTGCTCATGTATCTGGAATTTATGGCGTGCCAATCATAAATATCGCCTTCAATAAAACTGATGTATTTATCTTGATTAATAGGATTAAACGTATTGGTAAGGTTGCTGTAATTGTATCGCCAATTAATTTCAAAGGAGGATGAATTTTTATAGTTGATGTTATACCCAACGGCATAGTTTCGGTCAGTCAGCGTGCCATCGGGCGTGTGAATAATATTGAACCTGGATTGTGGCCCCGTAAAAGCAATGGCATACTTCTTTGGATACATTTTGTAATTGAAACTTGCGAAAGTTGACCAGAGACCCGGGTAAACACCATATGCTGGAACAAATCCGGCCTCTGAATTATAGTTTTCGCCCTGGAAATTTGCCCCGAGAAAAATATCGAACGGGCGATTATTAAACCTTCCAAAAACACCTCCGGAATGATTTCGTCCCGAAGTGAATGGGTTTTGAGAAATGGTGTAGTACGAACCGTTATACCACTTATTGTCTTTGCTCAACAACTCCAGATCAAGACTAAATGCGCGGCTGTATTTACTGAACGTGGCTGTGGTGTTTCCGTTTATTGACCGGTATTTCCGAACATCTTCATGAAAATATTTTACCGTGTCTGAGTCATTCAAACCAAGAGAAGTCTTATCCACGTAAGTAAAAGAAACATTCGACTGGTGCCCAAAGTTTCGCATGATGGTTGTCACTGCGTAATTCTGTCTGGGCAAACCGAGTTCGAGTCTCTCCTTAGTTTGCATGTTCATCACGCTCAGGCGCCAGTCCTTGTTAATAGAGCCACTGAGCCTGGCGCCAAAAGCAATGGGCACACGCTTTAAATTACCTGAGGTGTCGGACGCCAAACCAATTCTTCTGGAAAAGAAAAGGCGGGTTCCCGGGAAACCGGCATTGTCAAATAGATCGCTGTTCTCCAAAAAGAATTGCCTCCTTTCAGGAAACTGAAATTCAAAACGGGTAAGGTTAATCACCTGTTGATCTACATCCACTTGCGAAAAATCCGGATTGATGGTTAAGTCAAGGTTCATGGACGGTGTAACAGCTACCTTGGCATCGAGGCCGGGTTGTAAGTCATTATCCTTTAGAACTGGGGTTACATCATTGTCTTGCGATGTTAAACCTGCCAGGTAAGGAATTAGAGAAATATTTACTGAAGGTTTTGGTGCAGGATCCTCCCACACCAACTGCCCGGAGTAAGCAAACGCCCCGGCCAAATACTGAATAGGAACCGCAACCCAGTTGGAGGCCATGTTATGCTTGCGATCCCACCGGAGAAAATTGATATTCCATTCGCCTGTATTTTTATATCGTATGCTTTTAAACGGAATGGCAATCTCGGCAACCCACTTGTCTGCGTACCGGATTGATTTTGAATACCACTTATTATCCCAGCTAACGCTGTAACTCATCTCACTGGCGCCACCTCCAGAAACAATTCCTTCCAGTTGAACACTGTAGGGCGTGACCGTAAAAAAGAAACCGTTTTGCTTGTCGTTGTAAGGGCCGATTTCGATCGTTACGTTATCGGAATTTTCAAAATCAAAATCGCGCCTGAGTGATTGCACGATGTAAGGCTTATCGTCATCGTAACAAACAAAGGAAGCATAAAGAAATTGATCGTTGAATGTGACCCTCGCCTCGGTTTGATAGGGAGCCAGAGCGGTATCAACGGGGAAGTTCAGGAAAAAATTAGTGGCTACGGCAGCATCCTTCCAGGCTTCCTCATCCAGCACCCCATCCACTTGAACAGGACTTAAAGTTCTTCGGATTGGCAGTTGGGAGCCCGGCTTGTTTTGTCCGTTGGCATTCAGGCAAAAGATCAAAATAAGTAAGAAGAGCAAGGCTTTCATTTTGGGCACGTAGGCTAAAAGTTAAATGGAAGGTATCCTCCGCAAGAAACGATAATCGATTAACTTTTAACGATTAACCTTCATAACAGATTCATTCATTATTTTAGTGGCTTAATAACCCAACCATTGGAATTAAACTCTCTTAACACGGTGGGGCCAATTGATGGCCGCTATGCCGAACAGACCAGAACATTATCGCCTTACTTTTCGGAATCGGCTTTGATCCGCTACCGGGTAAGGGTTGAAGTGGAGTATTTTATTTCGCTTTGTGGAATACTGCCTGAGTTGAAATCGGTTCAGGGAGATTCATTCGACCGGTTGAGGCTGCTGTACCTGAAGTTTGGGGAAGCTGAGGCTGCGCAAATTAAAGAAATCGAAAAGGCTACCAACCACGATGTGAAGGCCGTGGAGTATTTCATCAAATTGAAAATGGAGGCGATGGGATTAGGCGGATGGAAAGAGTTCATTCATTTTGGTTTGACTTCACAGGATATCAACAACACAGCCATTCCGCTTTCGCTGATGGAGTACATGAAGGATCAATACCTCCCTCAGTTACAAAATTTTTTAAATGCGCTCGATGGTCGCGCTGAAAGCTGGAAAGATATTGTCATGCTGGCACGCACACACGGCCAGCCGGCTTCGCCTACCCGGTTAGGAAAAGAACTGGATGTTTTTTCTGTTCGGATAAAAAAACAATTGGAGTTGCTTCACACTATCCCTTTCTCAGCCAAGTTTGGCGGAGCAACCGGCAACTTCAACGCTCACGTGGTGGCTTACCCAGAAATCGACTGGAGAAAATTTGCCGATGATTTTGTTTCACTGCTTGGAATGACGAGAAGTCACCCGACAACTCAAATCGAACACTACGATAACCTGGCCGCCCTGTTCGATAACATAAAACGTATCAACACTATTCTAATTGACTTTTGCCGCGATGTATGGCAATACATTTCTCTGGGCTACTTCAAACAAAATATAAAGGAAGACGAAGTGGGCTCCTCGGCCATGCCCCATAAAATAAACCCGATTGATTTCGAAAATGCCGAAGGCAATTTAGGAATTGCCAACGCATTGTTCGAACATTTCAGCGCCAAACTTCCCATCTCACGCCTGCAGCGCGACTTAACCGACAGCACGGTGTTGAGAAACATTGGCGTGCCACTCGCCCACACCTGGCTGGCGATAAACTCTATCAGCAAAGGCCTTGACAAACTTCAACTTAATAAGCCCGCCATTGATGCCGATCTGGAAGAAAATTGGGCGGTGGTGGCCGAGGCCATCCAAACTATCCTTCGCAAAGAAGGCTATCCAAATCCCTATGAAGCGCTCAAGTCACTCACCCGCAAGAATGAAAAGATTACCCGGCAAACCATTCATGCGTTTATTGATTCACTTGATGTGAAAGATGAAGTGAAGAAGAAGTTAAAAGGGATTACGCCTTTTAATTATACGGGGATTTGAATATATCTGAACAATTGATCGGGTGAATAAGGGGTGATGGTATTTGTTAAGACCAGTAGAGTCAATCTCTTTTTATCAATGCTCACTACCGTATAACGGAGTACTAATATACCGTAATCCCGAATCAACAATAATAGTGGCTACTGTCTTTCCGCGGTCCAACCGTTCGGCAATTCTAAGTGATGCAACTAAATTAGCTCCCGTTGAAGTGCCTGCAAAAATTCCTTCTTCCTTCGCAAGCCTTCTGGCCATGATCATAGCCTCTTCGGTAGTAACTGTTAAAATCTCATTTACAATTTCGGGTTGCCACAGGGGTGGAATAAAACCAATACCGATGCCTTCAATTTTGTGTGAACCTGATGGGCGACCAGATAATACGGCAGACTCATCGGGTTCAACGGCAAATATTTTTATGCTGCTGTTATGTTTTAACAGCGACTTGGTTGTGCCATGAATGGAATGCGCGGTGCTCACCGTATGCACAAAAGCATCCACGTTACCGTTGGATTGTTCCCAGATTTCATCGCCCAGCGGATAATAACCTGTTTCCGCATCGCGATTATTTAACTGGTCAGACCACCAGTGATTGTTTTGTTTGCTTAACACTCCCGCCTTTTCGATCATTTCTTTTATTAGTTGTGCGGTTATTTTCTTATTGTCACTCAATACATCAGTGATCGCAGCGCCAAATGCTTTCATGGTAATTCTTTTTTCATTACTGAAGGCATCCGAAAAAACAGCATGAAACTTATACCCCAGGGAAGCGCATACCAAGGCGAGTGAGACGCCTGTTGTTCCGGCCGTATATTCTACAATGGTACTCTCCCGATTAATCAATCCTTTTCGTTGTGCCGATTCAATTACGGCTTTTGCCATCCGGTCCTTCATGCTTCCCGTTGGATTCGCGCTCTCCAGCTTAGCAATGATTCGGGCACTGTTGGCCGGAACTATATTTTTTAAAGTGATCAGTGGGGTATTCCCAATGGCATCTATGATGTTGGTATTTCCTGAAGTCATGATTATAATGGTTTCGGCTAAAGGTATTAAAATATAATTGGTATGGTGGAGGCAAGGGCAATGGGGGTTTACGACAGTTTGCATTGTAAACTAAGAGGTCACGAAGGTCACAACGAACCACAACGAACACAAGTACTGCAGCTTTGTGACCTTTGTGGCTTCTTCCTGTTCTTTGTGAAACCTTGCCCGCTCTTACAAAACTGTCGTACACCGTGTGCCTTGAAGACGGAAGTTCAGACGGAACTGAAGTCATGCTGTATTGAAGATGGAGGAAGGTACGCAAGTACCTTGA
>JAYUHI010000038.1:0-2542 GCA_043767095.1 Bacteroidota bacterium | reverse complement strand
ACCAGGTGTCAGCCTGAGCCTGTCGAAGGCTAATTTAAACCCAGAGAGAGGTTTCGACAAGCTCAACCTGACAAGCAAAGTACTTTTTAGTCAGCCCCTACATCGACAGCATTCGCTCATCGCTACCAAAAGTTCGTCCCGCCAGTCTGGCGGGACTATAGTCTCGGAGGGACGAAACTTATGGTAGAAGTTTGTCTGGTTTGTAGCATTGAATCCCGTAGGGATGGCCTAATTAATCGCTACAATTTGAAATGCACCTTAGATGACCTAATGCCCAATGCCTAATCCCTAAATTGAAATGAAGAAATCCATTCTTGTTCTCGGTGCCGGTCGCTCTTCAGCAGTGTTAATTGCCTATCTCGCCCAGGCGTGTAAGGAATACCAATGGCGTTTTACGGTAGGCGATTTTTCGTTGAAAGCAGCAATGAAAATGACTGAAGTCTTGACCGAAGTTTCAGCTATTCAGTTCGACATTCAAAACAAAACAGAATCCTCGAAAGCCATCCGCGAAAGCGATATCGTTGTCTCCCTTTTACCCGCGCACTTGCATCACCTCGTTGCTGAACTCTGCCTGGAGTTTGGCAAGCATTTGATCACAGCCAGCTATGTCTCTGACGAGATGAAAGCGTATCACACCAAAGCGCAAGAAAAAAATCTTTTGTTTTTGAATGAGTGCGGACTCGACCCCGGTATTGATCACATGAGCGCCATGCAGTTGATTGACAGGATTAAGAAGGAGGGTGGCAAAATAATTTCATTTGAATCTTTTACAGGTGGACTTATTTCACCGGAGACTGATCCGTCCAATCCGTGGCGTTACAAATTCACCTGGAACTCGCGCAACGTGGTGATGGCCGGACAAAGCACGGCTAAGTATTTAGAGAATGACGAATTCAAATACATTCCATACCAACAGCTTTTCACTCGACTCACACCCGTCCACGTTCCGGGCCATGGCGATTATGAAGGGTACGCTAACCGCGATTCATTGAAATATATTTCTGCTTATGGACTAGATTCTGTGAAAACTATGTTGCGCGGAACGCTCCGCAACAAAGGTTTTTGTTCTGCCTGGAATGTGTTGGTGCAACTGGGTTGTTGCGATGATACGTTTGAAATGGAACACCTCGGCAACATGACTCATGCCGATTTCATGCGATCGTTTCTTCCTGGAAGTAAAAATCAATCGTTAAAAAATTTAATCGACACTCAAACTGGGTTGAGAGAAAACTCAAGGGAAATCGAAATGATCGAGTGGGTTGGATTGTTTTCCGATGAACCCATTGGCTTAGAAAAAGGAACGCCTGCGCAAGTTCTCGAACACATCCTGAATAAAAAATGGAAACTCTCACCTGGAGATAAAGATCAGATTGTGATGTGGCACCGGTTTGTTTTCCTGACGAATGGAAATCAAAAAGAAATTCAGGCAACGCTGATTGCCACGGGTGATGACGCTATTCGAACAGCTATGGCTAAAACGGTGGGACTTCCGTTAGGCATGGCTGCAAAATATTTAGCTTTGGGAAAAATAGGAAGCAGGGGAGTGGTGATACCAATCGCTCCTGAATTTTATGATCCAATTCTGAAGGAACTGGCAACTTTGGGAATTGAGCTAAAGGAAAGAGTTATTTAAGACTGTCGGGTTTCTCTTGCGGAAGATTGGGAAACCCGACAGGTTTACACGGAATGTTTGTAGTAAATCAGTTTAAAAATATTTTATGTTCAACAGTAACCACGCAGTAATTAATGTTGGAAAAGGGGAGGAGATAGCCATGATGTGCGTTAGCCAGTTTATTCCTGGCACGGGTCACTATAAATTCCTGTCGAAGCAGAGAAAGGATAAAAAATATGAGTGGGCGCATTTTGTTGAGCGCGTGGACAAAAAGAAAGAGAATGTTTACCGTGGCGAAGTCAAAGACTTGGAGCAATTGAAACTTGTGCTGGACATAATGAACCGAAACCTGGTGAAGATATTCGGGCCGCTGGCAGAGATGAAATCAGGCCAGGCCGATTACTACTCGGCCCATGGAAAAATGAACCCAGCAAGTGATTGATGGTTTATTGATTTTTAGATTCCAGATTGCAAACCCGGACTAGCCTTAGGTTTATTGATTTCTTCAAACCGACAACCTAGGAGATTAAAGCTAAACTGATTGACAGTACTTTGAAAAAGGAAAGAATGACAAGCCGAATAAATAAATCTATGAAAGGAGTTCAAGGCTACTTTAATCAAGAACTAATAACGTGGTTCAAAGCAAATAATTTAATGTATGAACCGGCAACCTATAAACTTGACAAAGGCACCCTTAGTCTTTTATTCAATGCCAATTATTGCCTAAAAATTTACGATTGTGTTGGTCACGGCTTTGGGGTGACGATAAATCTTGCCGAAAATCGTGACGAAAGTGTATATGAAAATGACAAGTTTAGTTTAACGTGGGCTTACAAGTTTTTCAAAATCGAGGAAGCAGCATCTTTTTCCAGCAGATCTAAGAATCAATACCTAAAGAATTTACCAAACTTAATAGATGATATAAAAGCA
>JAYUHI010000037.1:0-2550 GCA_043767095.1 Bacteroidota bacterium | reverse complement strand
CATCAGGGAGTCAACCGTCAAAGAATCTCCGCAGCGTTTCCTTGATAAGTTGAAGTTCCTGGGCCCTGGATTTATTCTCTCCGCCTCTATTGTCGGTTCCGGTGAGTTGATTGCAACCACAGTTCTTGGAGCCAGAGCGGGTTTTGCCGCGTTGTGGATAATCATAATCAGTTGCCTCGCCAAAGTTGCTGTTCAATTGGAATTTGGGAAGCACGCTATTCTTTCAGGTGAAACAGTCATGGGTGCTTTCAGCAAACTTCCCGGGCCAAAAGTGGGACGGTATCACTGGAGCGTTGGCCTTGTGTTTCTGGCCGTCCTCCTAAAGATTGTACAGATCGGAGGAATTATGGGAGGCACGGTGCTGGTGCTCAATTTAATTTATCCTGGTTTTTCCATTGTTGTTTGGACAATCCTGATCACCGCTTTCGTGGCCATCCTGGTATTTAATGGAAAGTATAATCTGATTGAAAAATCATCTTTAGTAATGATTGGCATGTTCACGGTGCTCACGCTGGTCTCCTTGTACTCACTTAAGTTTACTGTTTATCATTTTTCGTTTCAGGATGTTTTTGAAGGACTCCGATTTAATCTATCCGGAGAAATTGTAACCATTGCCATTGGCGCTTTCGGTATCACCGGAGTGGCGAGCGATGAAATCCTGGCTTACCACTATTGGTGTTTGGAGAAAGGCTATGCCGCTTATACTGGCCCGCGAAATGAAACAAAGGAATGGAGGGCAAGAGCCAACGGCTGGATTAACATCATGTATTTGGATGCGCTGTTCGCGATGACCATTTACACATTCGTGACAGTGGCGTTTTATTTATTGGGCGCTGCTGTGTTGCACAAAAGCGAAACCATTCCGGAAGGCAACCAGGTGATTGAAACACTCGCCCTGATTTATACGCAGTCGCTCGGGGGCGGAATAAAAACGTCATACCTGATCGGGGCATTCTTTGTCTTGTTCTCCAGCCTTTATGCCACACTGGCCGCATGGACGAGAGTGGTTCCGGATATTCTGGGCCAATTTGGTTGGTTCGAATTTTCGGATTTGGTCAAGCGCAAGAAGATGATTCAACTGCTGGCTTGCACCTTTCCTGTTGCCTGGGCCCTGGCTTATCTGTTTATTGATTCTCCCGTGCTGATGGTTTTGTCTGGAGGAATAGTTGGATCGTTTCTATTGCTGGTAGTGATTTATGCGGCTCTGCACTTTAAATACAAAGTCACCCGGTTTATTGGCAGCAGCCTGTTTTACAATGTCGCTTTCTGGATAAGTGTGGTTTCAATTTTGTTCGTTGCGATTTATGGGCTGGTGAAAACATTTTCCTGATTATTCAGATCAAAGTTTAGACTTGAAGGTGTCATATAATTTTTGTGCCTCAGCAGTGGCAGTAGCCAAATCACCATTGAGCAGCACCACATCAAACTTATCCTGAAAAGTCATCTCAAACTTAGCTTTGAACACTCTGCGCGACCAGCTTTCTTCTGATTCAGTTCCGCGTTCGTTCAGGCGTTGTTTCAAAATTTCCAGAGTAGGCACTTTCACAAAAACAGAAAGCGCTTTCTCGCCAAAATATTTTTTCAAGTTGATGCCCCCCTTCACATCCACATCGAAAATAACATTCTTGCCCTCGCCCCAGATGCGGTCAATTTCCGATTTCAGCGTTCCATAAAAATTCCCGGCATACACTTCTTCCCATTCAATAAACTCATCGTTGTCTATTTTCTTTTTAAATTCTTCCGGGCTTAAGAAATAGTAGTCAACGCCATTGGTTTCTTTGCGGCCTCGTCTGTCGCGGGTGGAGGCAGAAATAGAAAACCCCAGGTCGGGGTTATGTTGAAGTAAATGTTTTACGATGGTTGTTTTTCCCGAGCCGGAAGGAGCAGAGAAAATGATTGCCTTTTCTCCCATCAGGCAATTTGTTTGATTTGGCTGCTGAGTTGCTCAATCACATCCTGTGGTATTTTGCTGCAACAACATTCGGACTTCACCATTTCTTTGATGGTGCTATCTACATTATATTTTTCATAGCAAGGCTGGCACATGCCCAAGTGGGCTTTCCAATAATGCACCTGGTCATCAGTGGCTTGCCCATCGATAACAAGTTGCAACATTTCCATGCACGTGGCATTTCCGAACGGAGAAGGTTGGGTAAGGGTGTGGCTCATAATTCAATTGGTTTTATAGCCCATGGATTTGGCATATACACTAAGTTTCTCTTTTAACAACCCACGCGCGCGGTGCAAGCGACTTCGCACGGTTCCTATCGGGATGTCTAATATCTTGGCCATCTCTTCGTACTTAAATCCTTCCAGGTCGCACAGAATAATTACAGTTTTAAAATCTACATCTAATGAGTTGAGGGCATTCGAAATCTCATCGCCAATCATGTTGCTGAGCGATTCCACCCGGAGGTCGGGTGTTATCTGCCGGTCAACATCATCGGAATTATAATACGTCTCAACTTCCTGGTAATCTACCTTCGAAGGCTCCTTGCTCTTCTTGCGGTAGTCATTAATAAAACTATTTTTCAGAATGCGGAACAGCCA
>JAYUHI010000036.1:0-14324 GCA_043767095.1 Bacteroidota bacterium | reverse complement strand
AGAGTACCCTGCATTTAATAAAGCGTTAACCAATTTGAAAATGACTCAGAAACTTATTCTGGATAAACCAATCAAACTATGATTTCGCCCAGGGAATTTAATCTGGTTCCAAAATAGACTTCCTGTCAAGTCGTTATTTAGCTGGAAATCATCCAACTTTGCGCAACCATTTTTTAAACTTGAAGTCATTACGGAAAATTTTACTCTATGCAGGGGCGTCCATTCTCCTGTTACTGACCCTCATATTCACGGCTGGCTTTCTATTTAAAGATAAAATCATTAGCCGCTTTGTAGCCGAAGCCAATAAGCAACTGGCCACTCCTGTGAAAATCGGGAAAATGGAAATCAGTGTGCTGCGCCATTTCCCTGACATGTCCATTGAATTCACTGACGTATATGTCGAGGACAGTCATCCGGAAATTTTTCCATTGTTCACCGCCAAAAAAATTTCTTTTTCATTTAATTCTTTTGAAGCATGGGGCGGACAGTACAAAATTCAGAGACTGGATGTTTTTGAAAGTGAGACCAACATCCGCATCAATAAAAAAGGCGTTGGCAATTTTCAAATAGTGAAAGACACCGTTGGAAAAGGACAAAGCGTATCGCTCGATTTAAAAAATGTCCGCCTTAAAAAGCAACGCATTACCTACGTGGATGAATCAGTTAACCAAAGCCATGAATTCAATAGCAGTTCGCTGGCCGCAGACATTACGCTGAAGGATAATGTTTACCGAATACTCGCTTCGGGCGATGCCATCTCCAATCAGGTTGGCATCGGCTCGTATATTTTTCTAAAGGACAAGCTTTTCAATATTACGTTGGCCATGACGTATGATGATGAAAAAAAGCAAGTGGTTTTTCAGCCATCGTCCATCGCGCAGGAAAATGGGGATTTCGATTTGACTGGTTTGTATGATTTCAAAAATGAACCTGTGCTTGATTTAACCCTGAACGGTAAAAAAACCAACCTGCAAACCATCATTTCTTTTCTACCCATGTCCATGGCCGAATCAATAAAAAAATATGAAAGCGTTGGCGATCTGTATTTCAAGTTATCGGTAAAGGGAAATTTGGCCACCCCTTTATTTAACATTACCTTCGGATGCCGGAATGCTACCATCTTTCTCCCGGAAACTAATTTTAAAGTAACCCAGACAAACTTAACAGGCACTCTTTCTACCATTGGACTCTCCAGGTTTACAAAAGCTACCGTGAATTTAAAAGACGTGAGTGGAAAACTGAATGGAAAAAATTTCACTGGAAATTTCAGCCTCGAAAATTTTGAACAGCCCTTCGTTGATTTCCAATTCAAAGGAGAACTTGACGCAACAACTATTAAAGCAATTGCCGGTGAAACTTATCTGACTAATGCTTCGGGAGCTTTATTAGCCGATGTTTCTTTAACCGGTGAGCCGGATAAATTAAAAAAACGAAGTACCGCCCGACAAGTTAAAATTTCCGGGTCGCTCGAAATGAAAAACGTTTCCCTTTCAACCAGCGTAAAGGGCGTTGACTTCACTGATGTGAGCGGGAATTTTCAGTTCAGCCACAACGACCTGGCCATGAGTAATGTGAAAGGCAAACTGGGTCAAAACGATTTTCTGTTGAATGGATTTATAAAGAATGTAGTGTCCTACTTTCTCTTTGAGGATCAGCCGATCGGCATTGAAGCTGATTTAAAATCCGAATTCATAGACCTCGAAGAACTTCTTCAATTAGGTTTTGGTGAAGCTTCGGCTAACGAATATCAATTTAAAATATCGCCCAACCTTCACCTGAATTTTGATTGCCAGTTAAACCGGCTGAAGTACAAAAAGTTTATTGCGGAAGATGTGGATGGAAACTTGTTGGTGAAAAATCAAACGGCATTTTCGAAAGGCATTAAAATGAAAACAATGGGAGGAAAAATATCCATGAGCGGATTGATTTCATCCTTCAGCAACCAGCCCATTGCGCTTTCAACAACCGCCAGGCTCACCTCTATTCATCTCGACAGCCTGTTTTATATTTTCGGGAACTTTAACCAGAATTTCATTCAGGATAAACATCTTAAAGGTCAGGCCACGGCTGATGTGAGCTTAGAAACAGAACTTACCCCTGCACTGAAAATTGCGCCCCAAACTCTTGTCTCCAATATCGACATCCTGATAAAAAAGGGAGAACTGAATAATTTCGCTCCACTTCAGGAGTTGAACAAATACCTGGACGATGACGGCTTGAAAAGCCTTCGCTTTGCCGACTTGAAAAATGAAATCCATATTGAAAATCAAACGGTGTTCATTCCGCTCATGGAAGTCCGATCCAACGTAACCAGCATTCAGGTAAGCGGTAAGCATACCTTCGATCAGCATATTGACTACCGCATTGTAGCCCCCCTGCGAAACAAAAAGGTGATTGATTTGAAAGAGGCGGGCGATGCCTATGAAAACCTGGCGGGAAAAATAAAAGTGTATTTTAAAATCACCGGCACCACCGATAATTACAAAGTGGCTTACGACACCGATGCGGTGAAAAAGAAAATGGCCAGCGATTTGAAGAAAGAAGTGGCCGAACTGAAAGATGCCTTCAAGGGCAAGAGCAAAAAAAAGTTGGTTGAGTTGGAGAAAGATGATTTTTTTGATTGGGAGAACTGAGGAAGTTACCAGTTACAGGTTGCCGGTTACCGGAAACAGGCACCTCTAATCACCGGCATTTCTCAAGCCATAACGGCAAATCGGTCAGTAATTTTTTCATGACTACCTCGGTGCCATTCTGAAAAACCTGAAGATTCCCATACGCCTCACCACCTGCTTCATTCACTAAATCAGTAACACCGCGTAGCACCAATAGCTTCTTATTATTTCGTTTGCAGGTGTAAGCAATGGCGCCCGTTTCCCAATCACCGGCAATGGCGTTATAGTTTTGTTTGAGTGTTTGAATTTCTTCAGGTACCAAATCGCGATCGGCCGAAACGAGAATTGTTTTTTTGATGGTGTCGGGATAGGCAAGCCAACTCAAATCAATTTCTGTGGAGTAATCATCAATAGCCTCTTTCGAATCGCCCATGGCTTCCTTGATGTCGTAAATCACGGTCTTGTCAATCAGCAAAATATCAAAGCGGTTCACTGAACCCTCGAACCCACCGCACGTGCCCAGGTTGATCACTACTTCCGGATTCCATCGATCGATGGCATATTGAGTTGCCCCAGCCGCTGCTACTTTTCCCCAGCCCTCATGAAAAAAAATAACAGGATTGGCTCCCGATGAGAGCTTGATTTCTTATTCGAAGTATTCACCCTAGGGTGTTGTTTGAAAGTTCTCATCAGGAAAAACAGATTTCACCACACGCCATTCTGCATTGGCTGAAATCAGGACGACAATTTCACTCTGACTTAAATTCTTTGTGCAGGAAGAGTCAAGGATTAAGAGGATAAAAAAAAGATAAGGTGATAGGACATTCTTCATCTTTTAGGATGCGGCCGCAACGTTGGATTTCTTTTTCAAAAACAGCCGGATAAGAGTGGTTGAATAAAAGTACTTTTCTTGTCAGGTTGAGCTTGTCGAAACCTCTTTCTAAAAGTACTTTTCTTGTCAGGTTGAGCTTGTCGAAACCTCTTTCTGGGTTTACATTAGCCTTCGACAGGCTCAGGCTGACACCTCATTCCACCGTTTGGTCGGCCCCACCTTTTTATTGGCCAATGATGTCAAAGTTCCCTCACCCAAATATTTCTATAGCTCACCGGATGGCTGTGATCCTGCAATTTAATTGCGCCTTTGCCGTGAGAAATGTAAACGGGCATGCCCTGGTTCTCGGTGCCGCCTGTAATTTGTGTGTGATTTTGAATAATAATGCCATTCAGGAAAACGGTTATATACGCAGGAACGATCACGCGGCCGTTCTCTGAAAATCGCGGAGCTGTGTACACCACATCATACGCTTGCCACTCACCTGCCTTTCGCGTGGCGTTGACCAGCGGAATGGATTGCTTGTACATAGATCCAGCCTGACCGTTGACATACGTTTGATTTTCATAGCTATCCAGCACCTGAAGCTCATATCGTTCCTGAAGAAATACACCGCTGTTGCCGCGATCCTGGCCTTTGCCCACCACATCGGAAGCTACCCGCCACTCAATGTGCAACTGAATATCTCCAAACGTTTTTTTTGTTTTGATGTCTTTGGCTCCTTTCACAACCGTCATGGCTCCATCCTTCACTTCCCACCTGGCCTCACTGCCATCCAACGATGTCCATTCACTTAAATCTTTTCCATTAAATAAAATCACAGCATCGCTGGGTGCTGTGTATGGACTGACGCCCGGTTCTACTTTGGCAGGAACAGGCTCCCAAAGTTCAGTAACCTTTGAGTCGAGTGATCCACGAGGCTGACCTTGTGCAAACGAACCAACAACAATACAAGACAGAGAAAAGATGAGGTAACGCATGGCAGTATATTTTAGGATTCAAAGAAAGTCTAAAACTAATTCCAGTCAAACAAAATTTAGAAGGGCGGCTTACTCCGGTTGATGAACATCCATAATATGCTGACTGATCAGCCGGTAAATCTCGGCCACCTTTTCATTTTCTTTTAACAGTTCAATATGTTTATCGAGGATTTCCAAATCTCCGCGCCTTGCAGGCCCGGTTTGGGATTGCATTGGGCCAAGGGAAAGATTCTTTTCAATGGTTTCCCGGATCAACGGTTTCAGCCAATCGAATGGGATGTTGTGCTGCTCCGCTAATTGGCTTGACAAGGTGATCATGTGATTAGTAAAGTTCGAGGCAAAAACGGCCGTGAGGTGCAGCGCAGCCCGCTGTTGGCTATCCATCTTCTGAATGTTTCCTCCTAATGCCCGGCCCATTTCAAAAAGTACCTCTTCTGCTTCAGGCATGTTTGCCTCTACGAAGATGGGGAGGTTCTTAAAATCAGCTTTCCGGTTCTTTGAAAAAGTTTGAAGCGGATAAAAAACTCCCGAAGCGGCCGCTGCTGCAAAGTTTAGTTCTTCAACTGCTACACTGCCGGACGTATGCACCAACAGGGCCTCATCGGGCAAAATAATTTCCTGTGCCACTTGTTTGATGACATTGTCCGATACGGCAATAATAAAAATCCGTGAATCGCTTGTTGAAAAATCGAGCGTGGCTTTTACTTCGGCCTGGTATAAACGTTCGGTTAAATCTTCGGCATGTTTGGGATTGGGACTAAAAACTTCTTTTACCGCATACCCTGAATTGTCAAAGGCAGGCGCGAGATGCCAGGCCAGGTTGCCTGCGCCAATAAAGGATATGGAAGGTTCGAAAGGCATTGATTGGTATTATTAATTGTTAAAAGTTAATCGTTAATAGTGTGTTAACAAGCAGAATCTTTGGATTTCAAGTATTATTGCCCGAAGTTCTGCAAACTTTAAACAATGCACCCCATTCTCTTTCAACTCGGCCCCATCACCATTTACACGTACGGATTTTGTATTGCCGTTGGTGCAGCCTTGGGATTCACCTACATGGCCGGGCAAGGCAAAAAGCAATTCGGGCTGAATTTCGAAAAAGCGAACACATTGTTTATTGTACTCGTACTTTCTGCCGTAGTAGGCGGAAAGTTTTTTTTCTTCCTGGAATCCCCGACCTATTATCTCAAACATGTTAGTGAGCTATTCACCGGAAGTGGTTTTGTTTTTTATGGATCGCTTCTCTTCTGCATCCCAGCCATGCTTTTCTTTTTCAAAAAAAATAATCTGCCGGTTTGGGGCATGCTCGATATTATGGGCATGGTAACCTGCATTGTGCATGGCTTTGGCCGGATAGGTTGCTTCAATGCGGGCTGTTGTTATGGAACGCACACCGATTTTTTCCTGGGCGTTATTTATTCCCACGAAAAGTGCCAGGCTCCCCTGGGTGAAAGTCTCCATCCGGTTCAATTATATGAAGCTGGTTTTATTTTTCTTTTGCTGGGAACCCTTTGGTTTCTTCGTGAGCGCAAGCAGTTTGCCGGTCAATTATTTCTGTTGTATTTGATGGCTTACGCTGTTGGCCGTTCCATTCTTGAGTTATTCAGGGGTGACGAAGGGCGGGGTTATATCATTCCGGGCTGGCTCAGCCATTCACAGTTTATTTCCCTGATCGTGATCATCATTTCAGCGATTATCTATTTTCGCTTGAAAGGAAAAGCTAAATTAGGGTCGTCAACCAGCACGAAACAAAAATGAAAATCGTTAAACGAATAATCTTAGTGGTGATTTTAGTTGGCTTTGCCATCATGGGATATTTTTATTTTGGAACGTACAGCGAAGGCATACGCTCCGGGGTTGTGATCAAGGGAAGCCGGAAAGGATTTATTTTTAAAACGTACGAAGGCCAGTTGAACCTGCTCACGTTCGGGGCAAGCAAAAATCAAAATTTAGTTGCCGAGACTTTCGATTTCTCAGTGCCAACAAGCGATACGGAAGTGATTAAAACGCTGGAAGCAGTTTCTCTCTCGGGCGAACGGGTTAGCCTGCATTATGTGGAGAAGTTTGTCACCTTCCCCTGGCGGGGCGATACCAAGTATTTAATCGTACGGGTTGAGCGGCAACCCAGTCCATGAAGCCCGTTCTGATTTATGGTTCTTATGGATACAGCGGCAACCTGATCGTACAGGAATGCAACCCCCTGTCCCCCGAAGGGGGAAGAATTCCAAAAATTCCATTAATACTATCGGGCCGTGATGGCGGTAAACTGGAATCCCAAGCCCGATTATTTAATCTTCCTTTTGAAACGCTCGACCTTAACGAATCAGAAAAATTAAAATCTCTTTTAAGCCGATGCAATATTGTCATTCACTGTGCGGGCCCGTTTCGCCACACAGCCAAACTGATGGCTAAAGCCTGCCTCGAAACTAAAACACATTACTTAGATATCACGGGCGAGTTTGGAGTGGTTGAATCACTCGCCAAATTAAACCAACAAGCCATTGACGCGGGCATCATGATTTTGCCGGGTGCTGGCTTTGATGTAGTGCCCACCGATTGCATGGCCGTGCGACTGAAAGAGAAATTACCATCGGCCACGCATCTTCAGTTAGCATTTGCTTCTGTGGGTGGAGGACTTTCGCGAGGCACAGCTAAAACTGCGGTGGAAGGTTTGGGTTATGGATCATTGATCAGAAAAGAAGGACAATTAGTGCGGGTGCCACTTGGAAAAATCCTGACAATCGACTTTGGATTTAAAACTTTGAAAGCGATGGGCATTCCGTGGGGGGATATTTCTACGGCATGGCGATCGACAGGCATTCCCAACATTGAAGTATTCATGGCGGCATCATCCAGCTTAATCCGCAATGCGCGCTTCAGCAATTACTTTGGATGGCTGCTGAGGATGGCATGGTTGAAAAACATCATGCTGAAAAGGGTTGACAAAACTGTTCAGGGCCCACCCGATAACATTCGCGAACAATCGCGCAGTTATGTGTGGGGAAAAGTATGGGATGGTAACGGGAATGAGGTAAGTGCCCGTTTGGAAACCTTAGGTGGCTACACCGTCACCGCAAAAACAGCAGCATTAATAGCAGAAAAAATATTGACTGGAAATTTCAAAGCAGGCTTTGCTACAGCCGGTAGCGCTTACGGGGCTGATTTGATAAGTGAGGTAGAGGGAAGCAAGTGGTTTTGACCGATTGAACTTTTAACACCTACATTTGTTCTCCAAAAATAAAGAAACCATGCTTACAGCTGCCCCTAAAAACATTCATATCTATTTAGAATCGAATCCCAACCCCAACTCGCTCAAGTTTGTGGCGAACGAAATGCTCATTCCCGATGGGATGAGTTTTGATTTTGCCGATCCTGAAAAAGCTGCCGAAGCGCCTCTCGCGCAGGAATTATTTATGTATCCGTTTGTGGATAGGGTTTTTTACGCCAGCAATTTCATAACTGTTACCAAGAAGCCCGATGTGGAATGGCTGGAAATTCAAAACGTGCTCAAAGACCACATCCGTCAGTTCTTAGAATCAGGTAAATTGATTTTGGATGCTAAAAGTCCGGAGGCTGTTGAATCGGGCGATGAAACCGAAACGGTTAAAAAAATTAAATCCATTCTCGATGAATATATCCGGCCAGCTGTTGAGCAGGACGGTGGCGCCATCTCCTTTCATTCGTTTACCGATGGCATGCTGAAAGTAATTTTGCAAGGTTCATGCAGTGGATGCCCATCTTCTACCATTACTCTTAAAGCTGGCATTGAAAACCTGTTTCAGAGAATGATGCCGGATGATGTGAAGTCGGTTGAGGCGTTGGGATAAAAAAAGTAGGCGGTCCGAAGCATCGGGAGCAGTAGGCAGAATGATTACTACTTATCTAATCCTTCAGTTTTCTTACGGACTGTAACGTAGTCATCGACTGCCTCTTTAAATGCCTTCTTTAATTTGGCGACTGTATCAGCTTCGAAGGTTACAACATCCCTAATACCTGTAATTCTTCCGAAGAACACATCGTCATCAGCGCTGAATTCTACGGAGCCTGCATATTTTTTATACTCTAAAAAGTTTTTCATACTGAGCCCATCCTTAACCTTAGTAGTAGAATAACACCTATGAACCTACAACCTTATTACCTTATTGTAGCCTTTGGGTTGTAAATTTATTTGAATAAGGTAATAAGGTTCAATTCATTGTTCAAATTATTTCTACTAAGGTAATAGGCGTGATTTTCTCTAATTCTGGTTACCGACACCATCCGTCATAGAGATGAAAGTGAAGTTCCTGCAGCAATACTGATCTTCCGTATTAAACCTGTCGGGTTTCCTTTCTTCTGTGAGAAAACCTGACAGGCTATCACTCAAACACTTCCCTCAACACCGCCAGAGATTTCACTTCTCCAAAATGCTCAACATGAAACCGGTAAAACCGAACCAGGATTTCCAGTAACTCGCGTCTTTGCAAATTTGTAACGGAGGGCATTTCATCCCGGCTTTGAACGGTTGTTTTTGAAACAATTAATTGCTGAAGGATTCTTTCGTCTTCAATAGGAATGTGCCTTCCATCCAGAATTTCACCCGACATTTGCGGTCCAAAGCCCAGGTGACGGCTCAGGTTGATAAGAAAGAACAAGTGAAAATTCTCAACCCCCATGGCCAGGGAATCCAATTCAATTAAGCTTCGTTCCAGAAATTGATAAAGTTCTTCGGGGTGGCTTTGCTCTTTCACCGCTTTGTTCAGGAGTTCAACCATGAACATGGCGATTGATTCTTTCTTAATGTCGGATGGGATGTTTCGATAGGGATAAGCGCACCTGACTTCTTTAATGCGCAAAATATTGGCGTTCTCCCTGTGATACACCACCAGATCGAGCATGGTGAGCGGTTGATAAAGAGCCATAGAGCCTTTAGCTTTCTTGCTCCGCACTCCATTCACAATATACGTCTGCAACCCAAAAAGTTCGGTGAAAATATTTACGATGATGGAAGTTTCTCCATATCGAGTGAAGCGAAATACAATCCCTTTCGTTTTGAAAATCATGAACGCGTGGCAAAAGTCGTTGCCGATTCGATTAACGACAGAGCGCAGGCATCAGCATCCTTTCCATCCCACTCAAGAGCGGGAGACACTATGAATTCACGATTCGCCAAACCGGTTGAGTAGGCTCGGTCATAATACGTGAGCAGAATATCTATAGTGGAGTGCATATCGTCCGCTAATAACCTTTCTTTGGCTGCTGTGAAATGCTGGCCGCCTAACCGCTTAATAATTTTTTCCATGGCTTTGAGAAATTCAACCGGGTCTGCAGGACCGTATTCATTCACTAATCTTTGAATGCGGATTTCTTTGGCCACCTCAATTCGAAAAACCAATCCGGCACGCATGGTTTTCCAGAAGGTGTTTGGTAAAAATATTTTTCCGATGGCCAGCGATTCATCTTCTACCCAAATCTTTTTTTGGATGTCCAGTTTAAGGATTTCTTCAAACAGGTTATTTTGAAATTGTTCTGTGGTTGGCTGAGGTCCCATCATCAATCCGCCAAAAGCTGACCCTTTGTGATTGGCTAATTTTTCCAAATCCAATATCTGCTCGCCTCGCTGTTGAAGAGCCCGCAGGATTTCGCTTTTCCCGCTTCCTGTTTTTCCTCCCACCACCATAAACTGAAACGGAAGCTCGTAAGATTCCAACGCGCGTTGACGGTAGGCTTTATATCCTCCCACCAATTGGTGAGATTGAATACCCGCCATGCCAATGAACTGACAAAAATTATTCGACCGCATTCCTCCACGCCAGCAATGCACCAATAGTTCTTTTCCGCTCGAAAGTTTTTGTGCTTCATTAACGATCTGCTCCAGGCGTGGGCCCACTAAACGAAAACCGGTTTGAATGGCTTCCTTCTGTCCGTGCTGTTTGTAGTCCGTGCCCACCGCCACCCGTTCTTCATTATTCAGGATGGGGATATTGACAACGCCTGGAATATGGCCGTCCAAAAATTCTCCGGGCGAGCGAACATCAGCCACAGGAAGTTGTGTGCGGAGTTGGAGAAAGCTGTTTAAATCGATCGTCATTATTTCTGCTTAGCCACAAATGTCACGGATTGACACGAATTAATTGGCTTCAAGTTTTATTTCAAATTCACCTTCAGGTTGCGCTGAATTTCCGAGTCCATGAACAAGAATTGTCAGTTAATAAGCGCCTCTGGCTTTCATATTTCGGGCAATTCATGTCGAAATATCCCCTCAAAATTCTATATTGCCCTTCGGCCTTTTCTGTAAAGTCGGAAAATTTGCCTTTTTCCCTTCTTTCAGGAGAGCCAAAACTTTGTTTTTAACTTGTTATGAAGGTTTCTGCGGCCCAACCGTTTCAAATTATCTATTCGCTCTACCAGCACGAATACCTCGGCTATATTTTCGAGCCGTTCATTGTGCACCTTAACGACAAGGGGGAACTAACCTTTCAGCATCAAAACATCTCGGCCAAAAACGCCCGCGAGTTTTCCAAAGGGCTTGACCCACGGGACTTTGAGTTAATTGAAACCATTGACACCATGCACCAGGACAACCTGATGAAACACCTGGGCAAAAAGAATATGAAGCCGGAGGAATTTCTCGCCAAAACATTTAACAAACAAAAGGGCGATGAGTTGCTGCAAAATGAAATTGAAACTTACCTGGAAAAAAGAAGGGGAGCCGTGCTGGAGAAAATGAAAGGCAAAATGCTTTATGAAATGGGTAACGATGGTGAACCCACCTGGCGAAAAGTGGAAGTGCTGGAGAAACGCGCCTCCATTCAATTTCATTTCAAACGTACACCCGAGAACACCAATTATTATCCTACGATCTTGTACGATGATAAAAAAGTGGACATCCCCAACCCTCATGCCTACCTCATTTGCCGCAACCCCGCCTGGATGGTGGTGGGTGGAAAGCTCTATGGGTTCGATAAACACGTGGATGGAAAAAAATTACAACCCTTCTTAACCAAACCCTTTGTCGTAATTCCGCGCAACCTGGAAGAAACTTATTACGACCGTTTCGTTAAGCCCCTCATCGCTTCGTTCGATGAGATCGATGCGCAGGGTTTTGAAATCATTAAAAGTGAATACGATCCCCACCCGTTGTTAACGCTTTCTGAATTAGCGGCTGTTGACACCTCACAGAATTTATTCGGGGAGAAGAAGGAATCGAAAGACGATGAATCAGGAAAAATTTTTTTCGACCTCTCGTTTAAATACGGTAAGCACAAATTCCGTGGCGATGCGTTTGGATCAGTTAGCGTTACCATGGAAAAAAAAGATGATGATTATGTGTTTCATCGCGTGAAGCGGAACATCGATGCGGAAAAGCAATATGCCAACACACTCGCGAAATTGGGCCTGCCCATCAAGGGATTCCGCGTGGCAGTTGATAAAGCGCATGCCTTCAGCTGGCTGAACGAAAACCGGGGTAACCTGTTAAACATGGGCTTCGAAGTGAGCCAACCCGACAACCGCGATAAAAAATATTTTGTTGGCAAAGCAGTGATTGAGTTGGAGGTGAAAGAGAACATCGACTGGTTTGATATTCACGCAGTAATTCGTTTTGGAGATTACGAGATGACGTTCAAAGAACTCCGCAAACTCATCCTGAAGAAAAAAGTGGAGTTCAAATTACCCAATGGGGAGATTGCCATCATTCCCGATGCCTGGCTGAATAAATATGGAGACTTGTTTGCACTGAGCCACTCCAATGAAGAAAATGATAAACCCGTTCTGCACAAACATCACCTCAACCTGGTGCAAGAACTTCAGGATGGTCACCTCGCTAAAGTGCACATGAGTGAAAAACTGAGGAGCCTGGCAGGCTTCACAGGGGTGAAGGAATACAAACTGCCGAAGGGTTTTGTCGGAACCTTACGGCCGTATCAAAAAACCGGCTATAACTGGCTGCGGTTTTTAAATGAGTTTTACCTCGGTGGATGCTTGGCCGATGATATGGGTCTTGGAAAAACCGTGCAGACACTGGCCATGCTGCAATCGGAAGCAGAGAAAGATGACCCGGGAACTTCGTTGATCATTATGCCTACCTCTTTGATTTATAACTGGGAGCAGGAGGCAGCCAAGTTCACTCCCGAACTTAAAATTCTGAATTACACCGGCACCAGCCGCAATAAAAGCGTGGCACGCTTTGGGCGATACGATGCCGTGATTACTTCGTATGGGGTAACCCGGTTGGATATTGAAGTCCTTCAGAATTTCTATTTCAATTATATCATTCTTGATGAATCGCAAGTTATCAAGAACCCAACGTCAAACATTGCGAAGGCAGTGCTTCAGTTAAAATCAAAATACAAGCTGACGCTCACAGGCACTCCACTGGAAAATACCACGATGGATCTGTGGAGCCAGATGACGTTTATCAACCCCGGCTTGCTGGGTGGCCAATCCTATTTTAAAAGCGAATACCTGGGGCCTATTGAAAAGAAGGGCGATGAAGTGAAAGCTAAAAAACTAAACTCCATCATCAAGCCCTTCATTCTTCGAAGACTCAAATCGCAAGTGGCTACAGATCTGCCTGAAAAAATGGAGAACATCCATTACACCGACATGACCCACGACCAGGAGAGGCGCTATGAGGAAGTGAAAGCCTATTACCGCGACCGGATCATGGAGAAGATAGAAAAAGAAGGCGTGAGCAATTCGAGATTTGTTTTATTAGAAGGTCTCACCAAGCTTCGCCAACTCTCTAATCATCCGCGAATGGTAGATGCGAACTATCACAGCGACTCAGGCAAAATGGAAGACCTCTCGCACATGCTGGAGAGCGCCATTCTGGAAGGCCACAAACTTTTAGTCTTCAGCCAGTTTGTTAAACACCTCGACCTGGTGAGGGAGATGCTCAAGACCAAAAAGATTACCTATTGCTATCTCGATGGTTCAAGCATTGACCGCAAAGAGCAGGTTGAACGATTCAATAAAGACGAAACCATTAAAGTTTTTTTGATTTCTATTAAGGCTGGAGGCCTTGGCTTAAATCTGACAGAGGCCGATTATGTTTTTATTTTGGATCCGTGGTGGAACCCTGCTGTGGAGGCACAAGCGATTGACCGGGCTCACCGCATCGGGCAGAAGAAAAAAGTGTTCACTTATAAATTCATCACACGCAACACGGTGGAGGAGAAAATCCTTCAGTTACAAAAACGTAAACTCAAACTTTCTGAAAGCTTAATCTCCACAGAAGAATCGATTGTGAAGGCTTTAACGCGCGAGGATATTGAAATGCTGCTGAAGTAGCAATCAGGGATTAGGCATCAGGCTTTAGGAATTCCCATTATCCACCATTAGCTGTAAGCGTTAGGTAATCGTTAACTAAGTCGATTATGAAAACTTTACCGTTTTCATAAATGGTAATAATATTATCGCACTTGCCATTGCCGTAGTCTATTTCAAATTTGCCCTCCACGCCTTCGCGTATGTAGTGAATCCGTTCGCGCCCGGAAACATAAGTTGACCAAAATGGCATCATCATCATTTCCTTATTCATGGAAAAGCAAGTGTAGTCCATCACTAACGGTTTTAATACAATTGACTTGTAATAATCATCACCATAGGTGTATTCGTAATTGTTAACAGGCGTTACCGATTTTTTCTCATCGTAGGTGGACTCGCCTTCTGATTTATAGGTGTAAACCCAATCATCATACGCATACTCCGATGTGTCAGAATAAGCATAGAACCCCGAGAAAGTTTGCTTGGCTGTATCGTATTGCGATTCCCCGGAATAAGTGGAGTGGCCATTGCTCAACCACTCGGTGGTGTCTTGATCGTAATAATACATACCGCCATAATTTTCAGACTTGTTCTTGTTGAAGTATGTGTATTTAAACACCGATCCGGATTGTGATTGTTCGTACTTGTAGG
>JAYUHI010000035.1:0-6037 GCA_043767095.1 Bacteroidota bacterium | reverse complement strand
TCAAACGAAAATCCGTAGTACACAAACCGGAACCCGAAAAAACAGAACCACCTAACACACAGCTATTTCTGAGCGGATAACTGCAATCTGGGTTAACTTTTCTAAATATGGATGATACAATATCTGAAGTATTGAAATTCACGAGCAAGCCAAGCTTCAAACCGGATAATTTTAAATATGCACCCAGATTTACGCTGATTCTCTTCTGCGTTTATCTGCGTGTATTCAATCAGCGAATAATCTGCGGGAATATTTGCGGGAAAAACTATTCCTCAAGCCCATTAACTTTTCTAAATATGGATGATACAATATCTGAAGTATTGAAATTCACCAGCAAGCCAAGTTTCAAACCAGATAGTTTTAAATATGTGATCAGTTGCTTGTGATGAACATCTAAAAGTGTTTCAACAGACTTGATTTCAATGATTACTTTCTCCTCTACTAATATGTCAAGCCTATAGCCAACGTCAACCTGAACAGTTTGATAAATCATAGGAAGAGCAACCTGGTTGCGGGCTATTAGTCCGGCTTTTTGTATTTCAAACATCAAGGCAGCTTCGCAGGCTGACTCCAGCAGGCCAGGGCCAAGGGTGTTGTACACATTAAAAATGCACCCGCGAACAGTGTAGGAAATCTGGTTTTCGGTCATCGTCACAAGATAAAAAAATTCTCCGGTAGATAATTGCTGATCGAATGCAGGCAGCATCAGTAAAACAATAATTTCTCCATGAATTTTTTAGTAATTTCGTTCCATGAAAGTGCTAACCTATCGCGTGTTGCTCAATGAAGGACCTGAAGGTGGTTTTACAGTTTCAGTTCCCTCTCTCCCTGGTTGTATCACTTTTGGAGATACCCTTGATGAGGCTTTAGCTATGGCTAAAGAGGCCATTGAAGGTTACATTGAAATTCTTAAAGAGCGGAAAGAATAGGATATTCTTCAAACTATGGAAGCGAAACCTACGACAGCATCCCGCAAAAATAACAGCACAATTATTCAAAGACGAATCAAAGAGATTTCTGGCATTGCTGGAAAAGTACCAAACGACTTTGACTACAAAGAAGAACTTTTCAAAATTTTGAAAGCGAAGCACCTCAAGTAAAGCCTGTTAATATTCTTCTACTTCAATCTGTGAAAACCGGTCTCTTCTTCGGTTCTTTTAATCCCATCCACACAGGGCACATGATCATTGCCAACATCATGGCCGAAAATACCGATTTGAAAAAAATCTGGTTTGTAGTGTCCCCTCAAAATCCATTTAAACCAGGCAAAGGACTATTGCATGAGTTCGACCGCTATGATATGGTGAAGGCCGCCATTGCCGATAATTATAAATTCGAGGTGACTGATGTAGAGTTTCAGCTTCCCAAGCCCAGCTACACCATCGACACGTTAACTTATCTGAAAGAAAAACATCCGGAAAAAGAATTCAGATTAATTATTGGTGAAGACAACCTGGAGGGCTTCACCCGGTGGAAAAATTATCAGCAAATACTGGATCAGTACGGACTATATGTTTACGGGCGGTCCAACACGCAACCCTCCGAACTAAAAACGCATCCTAACGTTACATTCGTGCAAGCGCCCATGCTCGATATTTCGGCCACGTATATTCGCCAATGTGTAAAAAACAAAAAATCCATTCGTTATCTCGTGCCCGAACCGGTAGAGCAGATGATCCGGGTGAAGGGTTTTTATTTGTGATCATTCATGTCTAGAATTTTTCTTTTTTGGTTGATGGGGTTTATCCCGGCTCTTGCTTTCTCTGGAGGCATACGCGGAATTGTGAAAGGCGATGATGGAAACCCGCTCCCCTTCGCCACGATTTATATCAAGCAAACAGGCACCGGTTCAGCTACTGATAACAGTGGCCGGTATGAAGTTACGCTCTCACCTGGCAAGTATGATGTGTATTTTCAATATCTGGGATATGAAACCACCACTCGTATTGTTGATGTAGGCGATGGCTTCCAGGAAATTAACATCACGTTAAAAACACAGGTGGTGCAGTTGCAATCGGTAACGATTCACGCGAGCAAGGAAGACCCAGCCTACAGCGTGATGCGAAGAGCTATCGCGAAAGCAAAATACCACACGCAACAGGTGGATAGTTTTTTTGCTAAAGTCTATATTAAAGGAAAGGGTAAACTGAAAGATTATCCGTGGATGGCCAAAAAACTGTTGGAGAAAGAAGGGATAACGAAAGACCGGCTTTTCATCCAGGAGTCCGTGAGCGAAGTGCAATACAAACGGCCTAACAAGTTCAAGGAAAAAGTTATTGCCATTTACACACAAGGCAAGAACAATAACACCTCGCCCAACGAATATATTTTCGGAAGCCTGTATGAACCGGAAATTGCCGAAACCATCTCACCTCTTTCTCCAAAAGCATTTTCGTATTACAAGTTTGAATATCTCGGCTCGTTCCGCGACCGCGACATAGAGATCAACAAAATAAAAGTCATCCCCCGCTCGAAAGGCGATAACGTGTTTGATGGCGTGATTTATATCGTGGAAGATTTCTGGAGTATTCACAGTGTCGATTTGAACTCAATAAAAATGGGAATCAAATTCCACATCAAGCAGATTTATAATCCAATTGAGGATGGTAAAAAACTCGGACAAGCATGGATGCCGGTCACTCAACAGTTTAATGTAAATGGTTCTGTTTTTGGATTTGAATTCGAAGGGCAATACTTGGCTACCGTGAAAGATTATAAACTGTTTCTGAATCCGGCCCTTAAGCATGAGATAATTGTTGTTGATGAAAAGAAAGTGGAACAAACCGTTGTTCCGAAAACCAGCACTGCGGCTAAGTCAACCAAAACTCAAAAGACCACTGCCATTCAACAAAAACTTTCCGATGGCAAGGAGGTGACTAATAAAGAACTGAACCAACTCATTAAACAATACGAAAAGGAAGAACAGAAAAAACAACAGGAGCCTGAAGTGCTTAGCGACCGTAGTTTTAAAGTGGATTCAACGGCACGAAAAAAAGATTCCGTGTTTTGGGTGGAGATGAGGCCCGCTCCATTGGAAGTAGAAGAAGTTCGGGGATATGAAAAAGCCGACAGCATAGCGGTGATCGAACAGAAAAAGGAAGAGGGTGATTCGCTGAAAGAATCGAAATCAAAAGGATTTCAGCCGTGGGATTTGCTGATTGGCGATCGTTACAAGTTTGGTAAAACAACAGACTTTGAAATTCATTTTCCTTACGGTGGATTCAATACTGTGGAGGGATTTAATATTATTTATCGAATGAGTTTGTACAAACGCTGGGTGAAACGCGACAGTCTGAACCCGGAGAGAAGGCCGAAAGTTACCCGCTTAGAAATTACTCCGGTGTTACGCTATTCTTTTGAACGGGAAAAAGTCATTGGTTTTTTGCGGGCCGACTGGCGAAATGCGAAATCAAGAATTACCTTAGAGAGCGGACGCTATGTTACTCAATTCAATCCGGCAAATCCCATTCATCACTTCGTGAATACATTTACCACGCTGATGCTGGGCGACAACCTGATGAAAATATACGAACGCGATTTCACCGATCTTTCTTTCCGTCACCGGTTTAATGACCAATTCACCCTGTTCACTTCCTGGAGCTACAGTCACCGGAGGGAATTAATTAACAATACTTCTTACACATTATTTAAGGACAATAAGGATTCGTACACGCCCAACAATCCAGTGAATAATGAATTGAGTTCAACATCTTTTAGCACACACCAGGCTTTTACCGGCATGGCACGGTTAGAAATGAGGCCGTGGGCAAAATATAGAATCCGGAATGGATTTAAATATCGGGTGGATGGCTCGTCACCACTTTTTTCACTCGAATACCGAAAGGGTTTTAAAAATATTGGCAGCAGCGATGTGGATTACGACCTGGTTGATCTGGGCGTACGCTATGGTGTGAAGATGGGCATCCGCGGAAGACTGGACGCGAACATTCATGCGGGGACATTTTTGAACAACCGGAACTTATATTTCATGGACTTCAAACATTTCCAGGGAAACCAAACGCCCATCATCACCTCCGACCCCGATGGCAGTTACCGCTTGTTAGATTACTACAGCAACAGCACCCAAGACAAATATCTAAGTGGCATTCTTCATTATCATTTCAGAAAATTATTTCTCTCACGCATTCCCAAACTACGCTTGTTGGGAATCCAGGAAAATGTTTTTGCTTCCGTTCTCAGCACCCCCGCATCAGGAACGTATCATGAGTTGGGCTACTCGATTGACGGAATATTACGGGTTTTCCGGATTGAAGGAGCAGCCTCGTTTCAGAATGGAAAATATACGGGCTATGGATTCCGGATTGGTATTGCCAGCAGTATAACGGCAAGTTTTGGAGATTGACAATCTTGTGGGCATCTCTAAAAACCTTGCTTTTCATTACCTCATCCTTGATCCTTCTCCAAATGGAGAAGGTTAACGGAGTTTTTAGAGATGCCCTTGTTTTCGGATTTACGATTCAAGCCATCTCTGCAGTAATTACTTTCTTGCGGAGGTCAACTTCACATCCGCTTTCGCGAAGGCTTTCTCAAATGCTTTCTTTGTTGATTCAGCCTCCGCCTTTTTGCCTTGCTTCTTCAAACTTTGATGCAGCCCAAATAACGACCAGCCATTGGTTGGGTAAATATTCAAATCTGCCCTAAAAAAATTTTCTGCCTCTGTCGGTTTTCCTCCTTCCAGCAAAATGGCGCCCAGGGTTTGGCGCGAAGGATGATACCAATCCGGTGGTTCCTGGTAGAGCAGCCCTTCTTCTATTGCAACCGCCTTCTTCAGCGTTTCAATTGCTTTTGCATAATCACCGTTGCTCGCTTGAATTTCACCTTCTAAAATATTGGATCCGATGGACAACACGCTTTCAAAGCTATTGAAGCCACCAATGGTAAGCTCCTTCATTATTGGCCTGGAAAGAATTTCATTTAATTGATCCAGTTCTTTTTTGGCCAGGTCGGGTTTTTTCGTACGAACATAAGCCATGCCCCTCGCGTAATGCCAAACACTTTTCACACAGAGTAGTGAATCAACCGGCTTAGGTACAGCCAGTATTTCCTGCCATTTACCAAACCGAACCATCGTGTACCAGGGCACCACATACCAATGCTGAAAGGTCACCCATTCTTTAACACCAAGCAGTTCAACCGGAATGGTCTTCACCAATTCTTGTCCTGTTTGCATGGCCTTTTCTCCTTGCCCCGACATCATGGCACAGGCCCATAAAAAATGATAATTATGAGGGAAGTAAAAAAGGGGATAAACACCTTGAACCTGGCATTGCGTGATGTATTCGTAATCCATCTTCACCGCTTTTTCATTGGCTTCAATTCCATCCAGGTATCGGCCAGTCCTGATGTAGATATGCGATGGCATATGCACCAGGTGACCTGCTCCCGGCACCAGTGTGCGCAGGCGGTCTGCACTTGCTGTGGCCACATCAGGAGTTGAGGAGGCCTCGAGAATGTGAATGTTCAGGTGGTTTGCTCCCGGATGGAGTGGATTTTTTTTCAATACAGCCGCGATAATATCTACAATCTGTGCAGTCCACGGTTGTGGCTTTCCGGTTTTCCAATAATCCCACGGATGCAGATCCATCAACGCTTCAGCATACAGAGTTTGGATATCGGGATCATCGGGAAATGCACGGGCAATATCCGCCATTCTATTGGCATACGCTTCATCAAATGGTTTTCGGTTTGCTAATGCCTCAGCACTATACCTGGCCGCCACCGCTTGAATAAGCAACCTTTCTTTTTCTGTGGCAGTGCTGTTCATCGCAATCGCTTTTTGCACAGCCTTGTAAACAGTTTCCGTATCGGCTGGATCCATAGGCAAATTAATATTTGGCCCCAGCGATAATGCCTGGCCCCAAAACGCCATGGCGTTTGCCGGATCAAGCCGGGCAACTTCCTTAAAAGACCGGTACGCCTCCATATGGTTGAAGCCATAATAAAGATTCAAGCCCTGATTAAAAAATAATTGTGCCCGTTCGGATTGAGTGCTGATCTTCATCGAGTAGTTACCCAG
>JAYUHI010000034.1:0-6047 GCA_043767095.1 Bacteroidota bacterium | reverse complement strand
GTTTTTCAAACAAGGAAGCTATGATCACAACACCAAGCTCAGCAGCAATTTTAGAAAGGGTTTCGGTGGATGGACCAGGAATCGCTTCAGCCAGTTTGAAATTCTCATAGTCCTCAGTATCACAGAAGTAAAGCGACCGGAATAATTCTTGCAGACATATCACCTGGGCACCTTTTGCCGCAGCCTCCCGGATTTTAATAATGGCTTTATCAAAATTTTGTTGTGGGTTACTACCGCATGACATCTGCACTAACCCGACCTTGACAAGTTTTTGTGACATGTTAAATCTATAATTCCAACATTTCAATCAGTCCATCTTTAACCAGGTCAATTTGAGTTTGGGATATCCTCCCCAAACTCTCCCTCTTAAGCCTGCCTTCGTCAACTGCCCTTAATTGATCTAAACAGACCTCGCAAAATTTCCCTTCAAACCTCACTTCAATTCGTGATGGATAACCTCGCAGGGTTGTGGTCATCGGAGCGATAATCACCGTGCCCAATACTGAATTCATTTTAGTCGGGGAAATCACCAAGCATGGCCTGAGTTTCTTCATTTCAGAACCCTGCGTTGGATCAAGGTTTACCAAGTAAACATTAAACTCTCTTACCATGTCCACTCCAGGTCATCAAAGCTATTCTTCAGCGCGCTCACCTTTTGTTTTGCCTTCTTAAAATCTTCCCATTTCCTCTTCTCTTTCTTCTCAGTCGCAGAAATTACAATAGACTTCTCTTTGATTGATATGGTAACATCCGTTTTGATGTTGCATTCTTCCAAAAAAGATTTGGGAAGGAGAACCCCTTTCGAGTTGCCTATGGGTCGGATTTTAGCGACTGTGCTCATTTATCAAAATGTTATAACGCAAGTTATTATTTAGTTGGAATTAAGACAAAATTCGAAACATTTATCTGAAATTAAATCCTCGCCTGATAGGTGTATAACTCAAAATACCTTCCCTTCTTCTCAATCAATTCATCGTGCTTGCCTCGCTCGGCAATTTCACCTTGCTCAACCACTAAGATTTGGTCGGCAGCCCGGATGGTGCTTAACCGGTGGGCAATAACAAACGTGGTGCGGCCTTTTAATAAGGACTTCAAACTTTCCTGAATCAACGATTCACTTTCGGTATCCAAACTTGATGTTGCTTCATCCAAAATCAAAATCCTTGGGTTTGCCAGGATAGCCCGTGCAATGGTTACCCGTTGACGCTGGCCTCCTGAAAGTTTTATTCCACGCTCACCAATAACGGTGTCTAATCCCTTTTCAAACTTACTACTGAACTCCGTCACATAAGCGCCATCAATGGCCGACTGCAATTCCTGATCAGTAGCATTGGGTTTGGCAAATAAAATATTTTCACGGATGGTGCCGTCAAAAAGAAAATCATCCTGCAGCACAACACCCAACTGACTGCGGTAACTGTCCAGCGAAACTTTAGAAAGATCGCTTCCATCAATTGTAATCGTTCCTGATTGCTGCACCAGGAACGAGGCAGATAAACCGGCAATGGTTGATTTACCTGAACCTGAAGTTCCCACTAAAGCAGTGATCGATCCGGCAGGAGCCGAGAAACTCACATTCTTAAGAACTTCTTTACCTTCCTCATAAGCGAAGGAAACATCCTTGAATTCAATATCACCTTTTATCGTTCCGATTTTAATGGTGCGGATAGTTTCATCATCCTCCACACTCATGTTCATCAACTCTTCCGTTCGATCCAGGCCAGCAAAAGCTTCCGTTAATTGACTACCGATATTACTCATTTGAAATATTGGGGCAATAAGGAAGCCGAGGAAGAATGCGAATTGAGTTAGCTCACCAGGCGTAAGTGTTTTCTCAGTCAGCATGTATCCGCCAATCCCCAAAATTCCAAGGAGCGCCACGCCAAACAAAAAACTACCCGTGCTGGTAACTAAGCTGGTAGTTGTTAAACTGCTTTTAATATTCTGAAAAATTTTCTCCACCCCTTTTTCAAAAACTATGGCTTCCTGTTTGGCTGCATTGAACCCTTTTATCACCCGCACTCCGCCAAACGTCTGTGTTAACCTCCCGGTAACTTCTGCAGTAATTGCACCACGCTCGCGAAAAATCGGGCGGATTTTACCGAACGCTTTCATGGAAATCACGCCAAAAAGGGAAAGAGGAAGCAAGATGAATAAAGTCAATGTCCAACTGATATCGATCAGGAAGAAAAGGCAAATAATGGCCATGAGTACGCCACCGATCAACTGCAGAAACCCGGTACCCACCAAGTTGCGTACGCCTTCCACATCATTCATCACCCTGCTCACGAGTTTGCCGGTTTGCTGATTATCAAAGAACCGGGTTGGCAACCGGAGCAAATGCTTTTGCACGTTAGCCCGCAACACTGAAATCAAATGTTGCGCTTCAACACTCAGTAACATGGTGAGGGCGTAAGAGATTATTGCCGAAACCAAAATGGAAGCGGAAACACCTATTAATATCAACTTCAGGTTCGACAGATCGCCTTTGCCAATGACATCGTCAATAATGGGTTTAACTGAATATGGCAGAATTACAGCTGAAAGTCTGCTGATTATGATCAGCAGGAATCCAAGCAACAGGATATTTCGTCTTGGCCATATAATGCTTTTGAACACTTTGGCCATGCTTATTTTCTGTTTCTTTTTCTTCTCCATGGGTTATGATTTAAAGTACTCCTCCGCAGAGGGTTTTAGCCTGCCACGCCCCAAGCGGGGGGTGACGATAAAATTCAGGGTTGCAAAGTAAAGGAAATAAGATTACTGGCTTAGACGAAATACGGAAAGAAATATTGTAAGACTAAAAAGTTGGTTGCGAAAACTTTCCGAAAGTGTTGAACTTTCGGAAAGTTAACAGACGCCAAAGCCTCGAACATCAAATCCTAAAGCTGAAATGACCCGAATAGGTTTACTCTCCGACACCCACGGTTTTCTCGACCCCAAAGTTCTTGAGCATTTCAAAGACTGTGATGAGATTTGGCATGCCGGTGACATTGGCCACATGAAAGTTATCAGTCAGTTGGAAAAACTGAAACCAGTCAGGGCAGTATTTGGAAACATTGATGATAAAAGTATTCAAATTAAATTTCCCGAAGACTTATGGATGGTTGTGGAAGGCTTAACCATCTGGATGACACACATTGCAGGCTCACCTCCGAACTACAATCCAAGAGTGAAAGGAATATTGAAGGAGAAAGTACCGGCCATTCTAATTTGCGGTCATAGCCACATCCTGAAAATAGTCAGAGACAAAGAGCGGAACATGCTATTCATCAACCCTGGGGCGGCAGGCAATCATGGTTTACATCGAATGAAAACGCTGGTACGGTTTGAAATTGACCAAAAGGAAATAAAGAAGTTGGAGGTTATAGAGTTGGGAAAACGGGGTGCTTTATAAATTTTCAAATAATATTTTATGTAAATTGATCGTTAATGAACTAAAACCCAACGAATGAAATTAAAACACTATCTCTGCCTTGCTTTGTTCATTCCATTCTCCACCCTGATTGCCCAGGATGAGGAGAAACTATTTAACAAATTCGTTTTCAAAATGTCGCCCCAGCACCTTACACTCAATATGTTGAAAGTTGGCCTGGAAAGCTTTAACAAAACACGAACTATTAGCTATACGGCTAATTTTAACGTTGCGGCTAACAATAATAACCAAGATGAATTGGGCTATTATGGAGGTAATTTCCCATACAATGGTGTTGGTATTGAATTGCAAATGCGCAAATACCTGAACAAACTTTCTGTGCAGCAAACTAAGAGAGGGCGTGAATACTTTCAATCGGTGTACTTCTCTGGTTTTCTTCAAGGTGGTACTTACAAAAAAGCATTTGAGAGTACGTTTGTTTCTACTATTTCAGCCAAAAATATCGCGCTTGGTTTCACCATTGGATTGCAAAGAACACTATGGAAGGTGCTTACCGTTGATGGTTACATTGGTGCCGGCTATCAGTTAGCCGAAAGGAAAATTGAAAATTATCCCTTCCCTTATTATTATCAGGGATTTACCCAACCGGGGTTTTCTGGAATACTTCCGAAAGTTGGGTTAAATATTGGCGTTGCCTTATAAGTTACACCAACAAAAAAGGCCGCCTGTTCTGGCAGCCTCTTCACTATTTAGCAAAGCCTTCGTTGCTATTTCTTCGATTCTTTCTTAGCCTTAAATTCTTCCTTGATTTTTTCAATATCTACTCCCTTCGCTACGGGAGTGAAACTCTGTAACTTTAGAGTTTGCCTTCTGCGGGCCGATTTTGCTCTATCCTTCCTGTTTTTGCGCTTGAGCCTGGTAACTGACATGACGGTTTATTTATTTTAATGAGCCGCAAAAGTATAACTTTCACCCAAAGGAGCAAAGGTGGTTAATAGGAAAATAAGAAATCGGCCTGATTCGGGATTCATTAAGGTCTCAACTTATTAATATTTGATCACTATTAACTGTTAACTTTGACTAAATAAATAACCAAAACAAAATGAAAGGGGTAAGCTTTATCACCGATGAACACAGTCGAAAAAAAGCCGTTGTTATTGACCTGAAAACATTAGAGAAATTCGATGCACATGTAGAAGATTTGCTTGATACCATTATTGCAGAGGCAAGGCGTGATGAACCATCTACTCCCTGGGAAGATGTGAAAAAGCGTCTCAGGAGAAAGGGCAAGCTGTAAGCATGTATCAAATTGTGTTTAAGAAATCGGCCGAAAAGGAGTTGGAAAAACTGCCTTTTAAAGCTATCAAAAGGGTAAGTTCGGCAATAGATTCATTAGCCCAAAATCCCCGGCCAGTTGGTTCCAGAAAACTAGAAGGCCAGAAAGAATCCCTTTGGAGAATTCGAGCCGGGGACTATCGTGTGATCTACCTTATCGAAGACTCTGTTAACATAATTGAAATTAGAAGGGTTGGAAACAGGAAGGACATCTATTCCTAATTTCTTTAGTTTTGTCGCTTATTGGCAAATAGAAAAAAGATAATAGTTAATCAGTTCACAACTTCTGTATTCACTATTTTCTATTAACGATTAACTCTTCATAAACCCATAATGGAAAAACCTTCCCTCCCCAAAGGCACTCGCGATTTCGGTCCGGCCCAAATGGCCAAACGGCAATTCATTTTTAATACAATTCGGGTTGTGTTTCAGAAATATGGGTTTCAACCCTTGGAGACTCCGGCTATGGAGAATCTTTCTACGCTAACGGGGAAGTATGGAGAGGAAGGAGACCAGTTGCTTTTTACTATCCTCAATTCAAGGGAGGCAAAAGAAATATTTGAAGTTACATCAATTAAAAATCTAACCTTTCCAGATACTATACCCAAAGAGGCCTTGGAGAATTATCTCCTTAATTTGAGAGAATCATATTTAAAGAAATTTGAAAAAGGCCTCCGCTACGACCTCACCGTTCCCTTCGCACGTTATGTGGTGATGAACCGGGGCGAGATCACGCTTCCTTTTAAACGCTACCAGATTCAACCCGTGTGGCGTGCCGATCGTCCGCAGAAAGGCCGTTACCGGGAATTTTATCAGTGCGATGCCGATGTGGTAGGAAGTGACTCAATGGTGAACGAAGCGGAGATTGTTCTCATGATTAAAGAAGTTTTTTTGGGATTAGGGATTAGGGATTACACCATCAAAATAAATCACAGGGGAATTCTCTCTGGATTAGCTGAATTGTGTGGTGCGCAAGGCAATGAAAACGCTTTGCTTGTTGCTATTGATAAGTTAGACAAGATTGGCGAAGGCAAAGTAAAAGAAGAGTTAACGGCAAAAGGTTTTTCAGAAAAAAGTGTTGACCGGGTTTTTGATCTGCTCAACTTTAAAGGAAGCAATCAGCAAAAGCTTGATTTATTGAGCAAGTCATTTCAAAATTCTGAAACGGGAAAAAAAGGTTTTGAGGATTTGAGTCTGGTTTTCACCACTCTCAATGGCTTCAACGGTCAACCAACCACCAACCACCAACTACCAACTACCAACCTTGAATTTGACATCTCCCTCGCCCGCGGCCTCTCCTACTACACCGGCACTATCTTCGAAGTGAAAGTGAACA
>JAYUHI010000033.1:0-2563 GCA_043767095.1 Bacteroidota bacterium | reverse complement strand
CACGACGATGCACCGGTGCAGCTTGAGCAAGGCGCCGAGATGGGCCGTTTCCTGCTGGGGTCGACGGTGGTGATGTTGTTCACCGCCGAGGCGATGCGCGACCTGCGCACCGACCCGGCATGGGCGCCGGGCGGCGCCCTGCGCATGGGCGAGGCGATGGCCCGCCGCGCCGCCTGACGGCACCCTGACGTAATACCCAATAGATAGCAAAGCAGCCCGGTGTCATAAAAATACAGTTTGGGTGATTTAACAATCCGTTTGCTCAAGTTGTCATGATAGGGTTGGAGCAGGTAAATAATGTAGCTGCTCTCCAGCAGGTTTAGCCATGCTTGCACCGTTTTGTTATCAATACCAACGGCATTGCCAATGGCATCGCGGTTAACAATCTGACCTGCAAAGGCAGCGCATAAATAAACAAATCGTGTGAAGGCTCCGAGGTCGGATATATTCCGGATCAACCTTACATCTCGCTGCACATAAGTTTGCAGGTAGCTCGCCATCCATTTTTGTGGAGGCAGGTTTTGTTGCCATAATTCCGGATAGCCGCCTCTAAAGATGTACTTATTCACATCATCCAAACTTCGTTTAGTTTTGACCAGTTCCTGGTATGACAGGGGCAATAATTCCAGGTAGCCCACTCGACCGGCTAAAGACTGTGAGATGCGCTCCTGCAATAAAAAATTATTGGAGCCTGTTAATATAAACTGGCCGCGTTTCACCTGGCCGTCCAACAAGCCTTGCAGGTAGCGGAAAATATCGGGCACGCGTTGTACCTCATCGAGTACGGCCCCTTTTTTATACAAGGTTAGAAATGTTTCGGGATCCGATTCAGCCAGGGCCTGTGCCTTGGGGTTTTCGAAACTCACATAAGGCTTGTTGCCAAAGACCATCCGGGTGAGGGTGGTTTTTCCGCTTTGCCGCGGGCCCACTATACACACAGCCCTGAACTGTTTGGCGGTGGCAAGGGCGTCATCTTTAATCAGGCGATTGATGGGTTTCATTGCTCAATTCCATTTTTGCAAATATATGCAAATCTGGAATCCAATTCCAGAATTGCAAGAAATTGTAAATCTGGAATTGGACAGAAAGGATCAATTTCCTTTCTCCAAATCCTTCATCTCCCTTTCTATATAACTTTTAGACAACCATTTTCCATTCAGCATCACCCCTTCAATCTTCCCGGTCTGATTAATATCCTGTAAAGGATTACCATTCAGCAAAACCAAATCGGCAACATTACCAACTTTAATCGTTCCCCGGTCGGGTGCGTTGTAAAATTTAGCAACGTTCACGGTGCCTGCCTGCAACGCCTGGAAAGGGGTGAGGCCTGCCTGCACCAGGTAGCGCAGTTCATGATGAATGGAGAAGCCAGGCACATTGAAAATCTGCGGGCCATCTGAGCCAAGCAAAATGCCCACACCCTTTTTCTGGCATTCCAGAATTAGTTGCCTGCGAAGTTTAATAAAGTTGTTGATTTTATCTGAATTATATAATGGATTAGCCACCAAGTTCTTTTTGGAATTCATCCAGTTCTCACGGGTTTTAGTGTCCATGTATTTCATTTCCGGGGCGCTGTTCATCAGTTCGGATGTGGATGATGGAGCAAACCATCTTTCGGCCAGCGCCTGGGTGGGCACCACCCAAACATTATTGTCTTTCAGCGCCTGGATAACTTTTGGAATGCGCGATACATCGGCTTGCTCTGAAGAAAACATACCGAACAAACCATTTTGTTGTTCGGTCATGTTTTCAATGCCAGGGACTAATGCTTCCATCATGCCATCAAGGTGATCAATGGTGGCGTATTTCGATTCAGCCGCCATCCAGATGCCAACACCGAACGAAACATGCCCGGCATAAGTAATTCCAACTTCCTTCGCAGTTTTGCTAACGGCACTGAATGTTTCTTTAGTGAGTCCTGGATGCAACTTTAGAAAATCGTAACCCATTTCTTTTTGCTGCCTCACCAATTGGATTCCATCCTCCACAGTCTTCACACTGTTTCCATTAAATGACGGCCCCGATGTATAAAACCTGGGACCGAGAATTTCTCCGCTTTGAATTTTTGAGCGCAGTTCTAAATGCCTCGGATGGCCCAGCATGCCTCGAATAGTGGTGATGCCGTTGAATGCAAAAAGTTTGAGTACGTCTTTCATCGGCTCGAGGTTATCAACCGGTGGCACGTGGGCGTGCATCTCGGCCAAGCCGGGAATCAGATATTTTCCTTTGCCGTCAATCACGAGGGCATCTTTTCCATAGTTTGCTTTTCCAATGGAAGTAATCCTTCCGTTCTTAATTACAACGGTTTGGTTTTCATCAACGCCTTCTTTCAACATAGAAATAACATTCACGTTGGTGATGACGATTTCGCGATCGGAGGAGTTGATGATTTGTTGAGCTTGGCTAAACGAGAAACAGCAAGCGACCAAAAGAATTACAGATTTTTTTATTAAGTTTTTCATAGTACAAATTGTTATCACTGTTTTGAACCACATAGAAACATAGAGACATAGAAATACACACATAGGAAAGGTACAAAACTATGTGAACCACCTATGTTTCT
>JAYUHI010000032.1:0-2563 GCA_043767095.1 Bacteroidota bacterium | reverse complement strand
AGGTTGAAATCCATACTGAAATCCCACATTTGTTCAAACCCTGGAATGAAAACGGTTAATCCTAATATGAGCCCCATGATCAACGCAAAAAAAGTGATCACCATATTTTCAGATAGAAACTGAATGATCACAAGCCTTCTGGTGGCCCCGATAGATTTTCGCACACCAATCTCCTTCAATCGTTTAGCTGCTGAGGCAATGGCAATATTGATGTAATTGAAACAGGCCAGGGCCAGAATGAACATGCCTATAACGACCAGGTAAATTACTGATGTATAATTGCTACCCGAACTTCGCGAAATGTCGTCTCGTATATTTTCTGATCTTTCATGCAACGTTGCCAGGGGTTCGAAAGCAAACGAAGAAAGTGCCCAGTCTTCCGGCACCGCTTCATTTTGAAGCTTTCTGTATTTTTCCATCCCTTGTTCGATAGACTTCAGGTCAGATGAATTGTCGACCTGCACGAGCGTGGCACTTACAAAGGCATTCCAGTTGTGGAAATCATAGCCAGGCTCTGTGGTGCGGAGGTTTTCAAAGTTGATCAGAAAGTTAAAACTAATGGTGCGCGATTTTGGAAATTCTTTTGCTACGCCTGTAATCTTGAATGCCTTGCTGCTACCTTGACCCACTATCATCACGATATCCTGACCAACCGGATTCTCCTCTCCAAAATATTTGATAGACATTTCTTCACTGAGGATAATACTGTTGACATCACCCAGTGATTGAGATGTTCCCCACTTCAATGGAAAAGTAAACATCTCCAAAAATCCTGCGTCTGTGTAACGCACCCGTTCATGAAACACATTGTCTTTATACTTCATCACCACATTTCTGTCTTCAACACGGCAAACTTTTTTGATATGTGTAAAATCATCCCGGAGCATTTCACCGAGAGGTCTTGGGGTTAGACCGAATTGCTGTGCGGTGCCATCTCTGTCGGCAAAAAAAGTAATCAGGTAAACCGAATGTTTATGTTCATGGAATTGATCCGTACTATAGGTCCAGCGCGCAAAAGCGTATGCGAAAATGCAAATGCCGATGGCAGTCGATAAACCAAAAATATTAATGAATGAGTTCAGCGGGTTTTTCATCAAATCCCGGATGGAAATTTTGAAATAGTTTTTGAACATACCGTATTGATTTAAATGTTGAAGTACTTCGAGATTCTTGAGTAGAATTGGCCTGAATAGCCTGAGCATGTCCCACGTATAAATTCTCTTAGCCTTGCTTAGCGATACGTGCTCAACGTTTTCCCGGAAAATTTCTTCCATGTCGCCTTCAATCTCTTCCAGGTATTCCTTCTTCACAAAGAACCGCAGGAACTTCTGAGGCCACGCAGGCGGATCAATTTTTTTCGGATGATTCATTTCATGATCCCGGTTATCGATCAACCGATTGGTTGATCGGGCTTAACTTCCCCCGATGGCCTCAGCCTCTTAAACAGAAGCCAAAAGCCCATTGTTATTTCGAAAACACCCATAGGCGCCATATAGCCCGGCCCGACCGTAACCGCGAAGCCGGGGAAAATGATAAAAGCGAAATTACAGGCCGCCAGAAGCAGGGAAGAGAACACGCCCAGGGCAGCCAATGCTTTAGGGATATAGTTTGACTTGAACCACAAGTAGCTGAACACGGTAGATCCCAACCCCAGAAACACAAAGCCAACGTTATAGCCGGGTCCATATGCACTAAGCGATAACCTGGCAAAGGCCCGCAATCGCTCTGCTTCAAATACGCCTAAGTAATCGGCACCGCTCAACACCCGCAGAACGTCAAAGCCATTGAGGGTAACAACAACCAAAACTGCTGTCTCCATTAACCTCCACAATACCGCGAGCAAGGCAAGATTCCGGTGCACCGGTTTGAGGACGACATAGAGAGCCGTGATCAGGACTATATCGGTGACGAAGGTTATGAGATCGCTGGCGATGCTGAGACGGAACAGCCGTTCTGATTCCATAATATTACGGGCGGTCTCCGCTACGTTGCCGGAGACTATGAGATTGCCGCGGACATAAAACCCAAAGATTGCCGTTACCATGGCAAACAAGTAAGTGAATCCAACTACTCTTGCCGCTTTAGATTGCGATGCCGTTGTGTTTTGATTTTCCATTGTATTATTTGTTAGCACATTTCGGTGGCTTGTCCCGATAGCTATCGGGATCGTTAGGTTGATTCATTGTCTTCAGTTCATGGCAAGTTTGGCCCCGACAGCTATGGGGATGGCACTCCAGAGCGCGGCTCTTATGTTCTTCATTTCGGCCAGTATCCTGTGAGCGTAGGGTGTTGCCGTATAAATGCGTTTGCGTTTACCGCCTCTTTTTTGAGTAGCTTCTCCAAATTCAGAAGTAAGGAAACCTTTTTGTTCCATGCGCTTAAGTGCTGATTGTATCGAGCCCACACTTAATTTCTCTTTTAATCGATCTTCAAGTTCCCGCTTGATTTCAACACCATAAGCTTCCTCTTGCAGGGTGGCTACGGTAAGCAGTACCAACTCTTCAAACTCACCGAGTTTTGTTTTCTTCATATTATATTATATTATTCGTGATTGCAGTTAATA
>JAYUHI010000031.1:0-2566 GCA_043767095.1 Bacteroidota bacterium | reverse complement strand
GGAGCAGGCAAGATGAGTGTGACATCATCGTTTTTTACGGAATTAACCCGGTGCGATACCGTGTAGGATTCTAGCTCCTCCGAGCGCAATGGTTCCATGGCTATAATTAACTCGCTTTCCTGTGACGATTGTGCAAGCCATGTTTTCTCGTTTTGCCTGGAAAGGATAACTGGCATCCTATCATGAATAGGTGCAACCGCTGAGTTGGGTTCTGTGGTGAGAATTGAAAATGTATGGAATGCGGAACCACTTAGGTCTTCATACTCCTCCCAAACGCCCGCAAAGGAAAAAATGGCTTTATCTTTTCGGATGAACCGGTACGGTATGGTTGTTTTTCTGCCCAATTGCTTCCATTCATAGAACCCATCGGCCGGAACCAGGCACCTTCTGGATTGCAACGCCCTCCTGAAAACGGGTTTTTCTAAAATGCTTTCCGACCGCAGGTTGATTATGCGCTCACTCACTCCGCGGTTTCGTGAACGATCGGGTGGAATGCCCCAATAAAAAAGTGAAATGCCTTCCGGGTTTTCGGATGTTATTACAGGAAGCAATTGTGACGGGGCGGCATTGTAATGCGGCTGATAAAAGGAGGGGACCTCCACGGAAAACCGGCTGGCAATCTCATCCGCCCTGGCTACTATGGTATATCGTCCGCACACTTCAATTTACAATTTACAATTTCTGATTTGCTCCGCTAATAAATTCCAAAGCTCTAATCTCCGACCAATATAGATTTTTTTCATTGAACAAAGTGAAACCCACATGGCCACCATGCTGCGGATAATGGAATTGGATGCAAGGATTTCCGAAATTCTCAGGGAAACAATCCGGGCTTAAGAATGGATCATTCCGGGCATTGATTACCAGCGTAAAGGTTTTGATCTGTTGAATGAAGTTTTTTGAACTGCACTGAGAATAATAATCCAATGCGTTTTTAAACCCATGAAGTGGCCCTGTAATGTGATCATCAAACTCCCTTAGAGTGCTGATGGAGTTAAGATGTATTAACATGTCTATATCCATCCACCTGCGCTTCTGCTTAATTTTTGATTTCAGGCTTTTCAGGAATCGCCTTACGTACAACCAATTTTCCATGCGCGACAGAGCCATGCAGCTTGAATCTAAGTCAAGTGGGACTGAAAAGACCACTGCTTTGTTTATCGCGCCTACCGATAGATGTTCTTCTCCCAGATATTTCAATGTTAGATTACCGCCCAGGCTGAACCCGATCAAATTAATCGATTTGTATTTGGATTGTTTCATAGCATGACGAACAACCGTGTCCAGGTCTTCTGTTGCTCCACTGTGATAAAACCTGGGAGCAAAATTCATCTCGCCACTGCAACCCCGATAGTTCCAGGCCAGCGCATCAAAACCTGAACTGAAAAATGCTTTAGCCATTCCCAGCATGTATGCCCTTTTGGAATTGCCTTCTAATCCGTGGGAGATGATTATTAGTTTGTCTGAATTACTATCATACCAATCCAAATCCAGAAAGTCGCCATCTGGAGTAGGTATTCGTTCTGCTCTTGCCGGGGAAATGATCACATGACGCAGCAGCGCTGGGTAAATGGTTTCCAGGTGACGGTTGAATAGCAGAATGGGGCGGGTGTATTCCATGGTGATGAGTAAATTGGTAAGTGGTAAGTGGTAAGTTGTCAGTTGTCAGTTGTAGTTGGTACCTCTTACCAATCACCAATCACCACTTACCTCTTACCATTTTAACCAATTCCTACCAGCCCAAGCGCTCTTTTAACTTGGTGATGTGTGCCAGGTGATGATCGCTGTGCCAGGCATACATAGCGGTGATCGTTTTCAATTTTACCTCCCTTTTTGTTTCCGGGTGAACAAAATACTTCTCAAGATCGGTGGGAGTGAGGGCGCGGAGTAATTCTACCCACTTTCGGTGATGGGCTTTTAACAGATCGATGGAGAGTTGAGGGTCACCGATTACTTCTGGTGTTGTTGCCCAAATCTTTTCATTGTAGGCTTTGATAACAGGGTTCGTCTCGGTTAGAGTCCATTTAAAACGAATGTAGGCGTTTAAGTGGCTATCGGCTATGTGATGGATCAGTTGCCGAACCGTCCAGCCACCATCGCGGTAGGGTGTATCAAATTGAAGTTCTGAAAATACAGCTACTGCTTGTTGAAGACGGCCCGGGAGCGAGGCAATGCGCTCGATACATTTATTTATTTCATCGGCCGTGTATGAATCTTTGGCCAAAAACTTTCCGATTGGGTATTGAAATTCTTCCATACCTCTAAGAACCCGCTCAGGAGGGATGCTTCTCGGTATACTCTTTCATAACCTCCTTCATATCCGAATCTGAGTAAGACTTATTCAGTTTAACCACTTTGGCTTTTGCCTTGCGCTTTTTCTTAACGCGAATGTTGGTGAACTCAATGAGCAGGGAGAATGCAACGGCAAAATAGATGTAGCCTTTAGGAACAGCCTGGTGCAGCGCTTCCAGAAATAAAGTAAACCCGATCAGTATAAGGAAGCCCAGGGCGAGCACTTCCATGGAGGGGTGGTCTTTGATAAAGGTGCTGATCTGCCCGGAGAAAA
>JAYUHI010000030.1:0-6065 GCA_043767095.1 Bacteroidota bacterium | reverse complement strand
CCCACTTCTTCAATAACAGCGACCGGATTTTGAGAGTAGGCAACAAAATACTTACCGGTGATACCCACATGCCTACTCCAACCAAATCCGTAATGGTTTCAAATGGTAATTCTTTGTTGGCAAACAATAAAGGGCATTACGAAGCAGTGGTTAATTCTTACCCGAAAGTAGAATTTATCGGAGTGTTTGAGTGGTGGTGGACAGGCTCTTGTGAATATGCCGATATAGTATTTGCTGTGGACTCCTGGGCGGAATTCAAATCGCCTGATGCCACCATGTCCGTAACCAATCCGTTCCTTTACATATATCCAAGAACCCCTTTGGCCAGGATTTATGAAACCAAAGGCGACCTGGAGGCCCTTGCCGGTATTGCCAGCGCGTTTGCCAAACTAACGGGTGACAAGCGTTTCACCGATTACTTCAAATTCGTTCACGAAGGAAAGCCAGAGGTTTACTTGCAACGCGTGTTCGATGCAAGCCCGGCAACCAAAGGGTATAAAGTAGCCGACCTGGAAGAAAAAGCAAAGCAGGGAATTCCCGCCCTTTTGATGGCCAGAACATATCCAAAATTTTCAGGCTATGAGCAAGTAGAAGAAAGCAAACAATGGTATACTAAATCAGGACGGTTGGAATTTTATCGTGACGAACCCGAGTTTCTTGCGGCTGGCGAAAACATGCCGGTTTACCGTGAGCCGATTGATTCAACATTCTATGAGCCCAATGTGATTGTAGGAAAAAATCACCCGGCCATCAAACCTGAAACCATCGAGCAGTATGGAGTTTCAAGGGACAATTTATCTACCGATGTTCGACAGGGACGAAACGTGGTCAAGGCCTGGAATGAACTGAAACAAACCACGCATCCGCTAACTAAGACTAACAAAAACTATCGGTTCATTTTTCATACGCCAAAATTCCGGCATGGTTCACATAGCACTCCGGTTGATACTGATATTGTGGCCGTGTGGTTTGGACCGTTTGGCGATATGCACCGGGCTGATAAGCGTAAGCCGTTTATTACAGAACTATACATCGACATTAATCCTTATGATGCAAAACAACTTGGCGTAGAGGATGGCGATTATGTTTGGGTAGATGCAGACCCGGCTGATAGGCCTTTCAGAGGATGGCAGCAAAAGAAAGACTCTGATGCCTATAAAATGTCGCGCTTACTATGCCGGGCAAGGTATTATCCCGGCACACCGCGGGGCGTAACCAGAATGTGGCATAATGCATATGGTTCCACCTATGGCTCCATTGAAGGGGCAAAGAATAATCCAACCGGATTAGCCAAGAATGAAAAAACAGGTTACCAGGCCATGTTCAGAACAGGCTCACACCAGAGTTGTACTCGTGCCTGGCTGAAGCCAACACTGCTCACGGATTCGCTGGTCAGAAAAAATAACATGGGTCAGGTTATTGATAAAGGCTTTGAACTGGATGTTCATGGGGCAACAGGCGCACCGAGAGAAGCATTTGTGAAAATCGAGTTTGCTGAAAAGGGAGGAATGGATGGTGTCGGGCTGTGGGAAGGCGCGCAGAAAAAAATCCGTCCTACGTATGAGAGCGATGCGTTTAAAAAATTTATGAGTGGAGGCTTCACTAAAATGTAGAATACAATGGCACAAGTAAAAAACTGGCACCTTAATCGGGAGATGAAATATCCTTACGAGGACAACAGACCCAAAAAGCAAATTGCCTATATTTTTGATACCAATAAATGCATTGCCTGTCAGACTTGCACCGTGGCATGCAAAACAACCTGGACTTCAGGCCACGGGCAGGAGACCATGTTTTACAACAATGTAGAAACCAAACCCTATGGCGGTTATCCGCTACAATGGGATATTAACACTCTTGATGCAATGGGCGGGCAGGAATGGGACAAGGACACCAAAACATTTAATGGGAAGACAATTTTTGAAGAAGCGAAAGATGAAAATGTAAAAGGTTGGCGGCCAGCCGAACGGGATTATGCCTTTCCTAATATTGGAGAGGATGAATGCTCGGGCATAGTTAACAAGGGTTCCTTTTTCAGCGGCATCCATGATGTGTGGATGTTTTACCTGGCTCGGATTTGTAACCATTGCACCTATCCGGCTTGTCTGGCGGCTTGCCCCAGAAAAGCAATTTACAAAAGAGAAGAAGATGGAATTGTATTGATTGATGAATCCCGGTGCAGGGGCTATAAAGAGTGCGTGAAAGCATGCCCGTATAAAAAAACATTTTTTAACATGGTAACTCGTGTTTCCGAAAAATGTATTGGTTGTTATCCATTAGTTGAAAAAGGTGAACAGCCGCGGTGTGTGCAAACCTGCATTGGAAAAATAAGGATGCAAGGATTCTTAAGTACAAAAGAAGAAGCAAGAGCCGATAACCCGATTGACCAGATAGTACATTTCAAAAAAATGGCGCTGCCGCTTTACCCGCAATTTGGCACAGAGCCCAACGTGTATTACGTTCCACCCATCCATGTTCCAAAAGAATTTCTATACCAAATGTTTGGACCCGGTGTGGATGATGCCATTGCTGCCTATAAAAAAGTGAAAGACGACAAAGAGGCGCTGGGGGCATTCCTGCTATTCGGCAACACTCCCAAAATTATTCATTCCTATAAAGTGGAAGGTGATTTTGCAGTTGGGTATAATGCCGACAAGGAGGTAGTAACAAAAGTTCCGTTCACCGAGCCTATTTATGTAAGGCCTTACAACGATGAAAAACACGGAACATTCAGGCATAATACACCTTGAGAGGATACGATAAAAAATGAAATTCAGAATGTAAAATGAAACCAATAACATTACAATTAGCGTTGCTCGCGCTCATGACAACAATGATGGCGAACGCACAAACCGGTCTGACAATTAATTCTGCAAAAGTAAACACGGTTCCAATCCGGGACGCAAACCATGCCGTATGGAATTCGGCAGAGCCTGTTTTAGTTACCGTTCTTCCTCAGAACTTAACCAATCCTATGCTTCAAACACCAAGTGTAAATCAGGTGCGGGTGAGAAGCATCAATAATGGATTTATTGTTGCGTTTCTTCTGGAGTGGGCCGACAGCACAAGAGATGTGATTGTAGATTCGGATAAATTTTGCGACCAGGTTGCCATTCAAATCCCGATGGATGTTGTAAATATTCCTGCCTTTATGATGGGAAATAAAGATGGAAAAGTGCACATCATTCATTGGAAAGCGGCCTGGCAAAATGATATTGAGCAAGGGTTTCGTAATGTAAAAGATGCGTACCCAAACTACTGGGTTGATATTTATCCGTTGCAGGAAAAGCAGGGAGATGGAACAGCTGCATTTGCAAGAGACCTAAGACCAGGTGAAGTAATAGACCCCGATGCGAGAAACTATATGCATGGAGCCTATGCAGGTAACGCCATGTCTATTTTTGATAGAAGAGATCCATCTGAAGAGTGTGTCGCTGTGGGGTTTGGTTCACTCACAACACAAATCGAACAAAACGCTACCGCCTGGGGTGTTTGGGAAAATAATTCATGGAAAGTCATCTTTTCCAGACGGCTGGTTTCACCAGATAAGAATGATGCACCCATTCCTGAGAAGTCAAAAATAGCGTTTGCTGTATGGAACGGCTCTAAAATGAATATTGGGGCAAGAAAACATTACACGCTTTGGTCTGATCTGGTTATTAAAAAATAATTTATGACTGTCATTTCAAACCTGTATTTAATCAAGGCAGACATTTTTCGAATACTGAGTTGGGGATTTTCCTACCCTGACAAAAAAAAGCTGGACGAGCTAAAAATTATTATATCAGAATTGTTGGAACAGGAGGATTTGAAAAAAGAATATCGGCAATTCCTCAACCAGATTTTATCTCAGGCAAATCCTGATCTGGTCCTTCCCGAGTATTCGCGATTGTTTATGAAAGGCACCGTTCCGACAACTGAAAGTTATTGCTGCTCAAAGTTGAACTCGACAACTGATGTGGCTGCTTTCTATAATGCCTTTGGCATGATTCCTAAGCCTGGTGACAGCCCCGATTCCATCACCTACCAATTGGAATTTATGGCCTTATTGCTGGTGAAATTGTCACTGGCAGAGAATGAGGAACAGTATAGCGTAACGGATGACGCACGCAAAAAATTTATCAAAGACCACCTGGATGAATTCTCCCTGAAGTTCTCTGAAAAGCTTAATGAGAAAAACCCTGTTGAATTTTACAGACAACTTTCAATTCTATTGCGGCTTGTTGTTCAAGATGAAGCGCAACAGTTTCATTCTGTCTGAAGCACTGAAATGTTAAACATACCATCTTATGGCCAATAAAAAGTCTTCAAAACCTCCCAAGTTCTACACTGACTTTCTGAAGAAATACCCGGAGGTAGGAGTTCAGTATGAAAAGATGGGCGATGCTGTTCACCAGCAGGGCCCCTTAAATGAGCGTGACCGTGCCCTCGTGAAACTGGCCATTTCCGGAAGCCAGTTATTTCATAGTGCGTTAAAATCACACATTCGAAAAGCCGTAGCCGCGGGCGTTACACGCGATGAAATTGAGCATGTAGCTTTGCTGATGCTGCCCACAGTGGGGTTTCCTACCATGATGGCCATGCTTGGGATTGTTGAAGAACAGCTTTATAAAAAGTAATGAGGAACGCTTGTCCCCTGTGCCTTGGTTCGTGATGCCCCGAACCAAGGCGGCTGATTTCAGGTTGAACCTGTCATAACCTTGGGCGGCCCCAAACACCAGCACAAAAGGAAGAACCTATAAATGCGGGTTTAGCCCGGATTGCAAATCCGGGCTATCCAGGTACCTTAATTCACTTAGTTTTCTTTTCAGTTGGTGCCTTCCCCTTATCCTCAAACAGCATCCTCACCGATGGCGTGTAGGTGTCATCGTATTGGCCGCTTTTCAAGGCCCACAGAAAAATCACCAGAAAGACAACGGCAATAGTGAGGCTGAGGGCAATGAGTAATATAATGATAGTCATGCGTGGGATAATTTTCGTGAAGAAACAAACTGAACAGCGAGTGAGGAGAAACTCACCACACTAATGCTGCTGATGGGCATGAGTATGGCCGCTACTAAAGGTGTGAGGTGGCCCATAGCAGCAACGGTAAGCGCGATGGCGTTGTACAGAAATGAAATGGCAAATGCAGTTTTCAGGATGATGGTGGAAGATTTGGCGAGCGATAAAAGTTTATCGAGAGTCTCCAGTTTTTCGCCTTGCAAAATTCCATCGCAAGCAGGAGTGAATATGCCTGTGTCGTCCGTAACAGTAAGGCCAACATCGGCTTGCCGGAGGGCGCCTGCATCGTTCAGGCCATCGCCAATCATGAGAACTTTCTTTCCGTTCAATTGAATGTTGCGGATAAATTCCAGCTTGTCGTGAGGGCTTTGGTTGAAAAGCATTTGCACGTTGCAGCCAAACAACAGTTTCATCTTGTTCAAGTCTTTTTCGTTATCGCCTGAGAGTACTGCCTCACATTTATTACCTAACCGGTTGATCATGGCCTTCAGATTTTTACGAACGCTCAACGAGACAGAAAAATATCCACGCGGCTCATCGTCTATTGAAAAATAAACCATCGAAGCAGAAGGATTGTGGGCAGGCTCCATCCCTGCAAACACGGCCGAGCCGATTTTGATGTGATGGCCGTTCACCTCACCTTCAATGCCCTGGCCGGGCAACTCACGGAAATGTTGAATGGGTATGCCCGGTGTTCCGGCAATAGATTTCGTTATGATGTTGCTGAGCGGGTGTGTGGAGCAGGCGGTTAAACTTTTCACCCAGGTTCGTTCTTCTTTCATCAAGTATCCAACCAACTGCACATCGGGTTGTTGACTGTAGGTTACTGTGCCAGTTTTGTCGAACACCACCGCATCAATGGAGGCCAGGCGTTCAATTACGTCAACATTTTTCAGGTAAAGTTGGTTACGCCCCAACACGCGCAACATGCTGCCGTAGGTAAACGGAGCGGCCAGGGCCAGCGCGCAAGGACACGCGACCATTAGAACGGCCGTAACCACCAGCCACATTTCGGAAGGTTGTGTTATATACCAGTACACTCCGGTGGCCGTGGCAAAAATCAT
>JAYUHI010000029.1:0-6067 GCA_043767095.1 Bacteroidota bacterium | reverse complement strand
GTAACGGAGTAGGATGGCACCAATCCATTTTGGCCGTTGGATGAGGGTGTTTCTGTGTTGTTGGCATCGGTGTAAACTTTGTCGGTGTAGCTGTATTGGATGGTTGCTGAGAAACCGCGCACCGAGTATGTTAATCCTCCACGGAAAATATTTTTAGGGGCATACTCAACCTGTTTGTCTTTGTAGTTTGATTCCTGAAGCGCGTTGTTCACTACTGTAACTACTTTAAGACTATTGTATCGTGCGTTGTTGTAGGCGTAAGAACCGAACAAGCTAAATTCCCCCAATCGATCACTGAATCCCAGTGATTGGGTTAGATTATACTCGGCAAAAAGTTCGACTCCGTCAGAATTGCTACCACCCACATTAGTTCGATAGTTGTAAAACGACCCATCAGCACGTTGCTGTTTGATTGTTCCGATGCGGTTATTGTATTGAAGGTGGAACACACTAAAATCAAATTTCAAGAAATCTTTTACGTTTCCCCGATAGCCGAAATCTGCATTCAGTCCTTTGGCATCAACCAGGTTTGGATCGATTACATCTGTAGTAGGAGGTGTTGTTAAATCAGCAAACTGAACCGGCCTGTAGGATTGAGTGGCGTTCGCATAAAACAAAGTGGTGCTTGAGATTTGGAATTCTGTACCCAAACCTCCAATAAGAAATCCCCTTTTCTGTTCCTGGTTTTGAAGGTAAACCGGCACGTTGTTTAAGAGGCCACTGTAGCCGGTTGCTTTTGCGCTAATGTATTCGTACCGGAAACCGGGAACCAGAATTAACTTATGTGAAATGCGGAAAAGATTTTCTACAAATAAGGCGGCATTCCTACTTTGATAGTCAATATCAGCATTCCAAAGAGTTCCGTTTTGAAGTTGGATGTTGTAATCTGTGCCCGTACTTCCTTTTCCTCCTCTGAACCGGTGGGTTGCCCCAGTGTAGAGACGGATACCCGCACTTAAACTACTTTCCTGAATTCCAAGATTATAGTGATGGATGTAACGCGCCTCCATTCCGTAATTTCTGTACCGGTCAACATCTACAGTACGTTCATTGTATTGCATCGTATTTGTGTTGATAGTGTCTTTGATCAATATCCCGCCCGAAGGGTTGAAGCCAACACTATTGCGGTCACCACTTATGTTGAAAAGTTTAACATTCAATCGTTGATTGTTGTTGATCCTGAAATCTGTGGTAAGCGCGATGGTCTGCCACGAAAGGTTAAACCAGTTTCTGCTTCTCAGGCTTTGCTGGGCATTTTGTTTAAACTGAATATCAGTAAGGCCACCAGGTTGCTGACTGATAGTTCCCCAACGCGTTAACTCCCCCGTTATGGAAAGTCTGTCTGTTGGTTTATAGGTAATGGTTCCTGAACCTGTGTTGCTTTTATAGCTATTGTTCTCGCGCCATCCATCGGATTGACGATGATCAAAGAAAGTGTAATAATTCAACTTGGCAGTTTTCCCCCCAATGGCATTGTATGTATTAAACAGCCCGTTGCTTCCGCCAGTTTGAAAAGTTTCAACATGCAGCGGTTTCGAAAACTCACTCCCGTTTTTCAAAATGTAATTCACCATGCCACCCAGTTGAGGGCCATATTGCAGCGCCCCATGCCCCCGAACCAATTCAATTCGTTGTACCGATTGCAATTGTGGATTGTAGTATGCTTCCGGATAGCCGTAAGGATCAGCCGAAATATCATAACCGTTCTGCCGCACATTAAACTCCCATGAGCGATTCGGGCTGAGCCCACGCGAGGCAATACCTATTTGAATGCCGCTGCCTTCACTTTCCCAAATGAAAATTCCCGGCACCTTGGCCAATACCTGACGCATGGTGTTGTTCACTACATTACCCTGAACATTGTCGAGTACAACCAGAGAACTTTTCTTACCGGCATAAATGCAGGTACCCACAATCTGAGGTAGCTGATGTATATCGGATTGGCTTTTTTGTCCAACAAAAGTTATGTCAGGCAATAGCTTCACCGAAGTGCTGTCAGATTCCTGGGCGATTGCTGAAATGAAAGAAAAGGCTAAAAAAAGGTTAGAAAGAGGGCTTGGGAATTTCATATTATCTGAATTGAGCGCAATAATATGCCTTATTTAGAATAATTCTAAATTAAGTGTCATGACTTTTATCAGTCTTAAAACTGAACCGGCAGGCGTAATGGAATTTACTCTGGGCTATAATCCAAACTCATGCAACACAGGATTACCTCTGTGAAGAGCGCTGGAAAAAAAATTTTATGAGTTGCTTAGTTCTGATTCAAGGCGATTTGTGGTGCAGCTGAAACCCACTCTTCGCCATCTTCAAAAACTTCCTTCTTAAAAATGGGTACCTTTTCTTTTATCGTGTCAATTATATATTGGCAGGCTTCAAAAGTTTCCTTACGGTGCTTGGCTGATACGGCCACAACAACCGCCACCTCACTTGGCTTTAGGGTACCTATCCGGTGGGCAACAGCCCAACCTAACAAAGCCCATCGGCTGGAGGCTACATCAATTATTTTTTTTATTTCGGCCACAGCCATCGCTTCATATGATTCGTATTCCAGCCAAACCACCCGTTTGTTGTGGGCATGGTCGCGCACGGTTCCTATAAAAACATTAACGGCACCGGCCCCCAGGCTCGATGCCGTTTCGATGACTTTGTTCACATCAATGGGCTTTGAAGTAATTTTTATCATAAGCAGATGGGGTTATGTGGAAGGATGAAGGAAGGTAATGTAAGTTCATGGTTGTGGCAAGAAAAATTTGAAGAAATATTTGTCCCTTGAACCTTTTGACAAAATTCAGCAGCCACGATGCTTTAAGAATTGGCCATAGAGAACCAAAAACAATCCTTAACTTTAGATTCTCATGCCGCAGCAAACCCTTTACGACAACCACAACCGGCCCATCAATTACTTGCGCCTGGCGGTGACAGACCGTTGCAATTTGCGATGCTTCTATTGTATGCCCGAGGAGGGCATCAAATACATGCCCAAAAAAGCTCTTTTGAGTTTTGAGGAAATTGAGAGGCTGGTGATCATTTTGGCTCAACTAGGAATTTCAAAAATCAGGCTTACCGGTGGCGAACCCTTTGTGAGGACTGATCTCATGCAATTGATCAGGCGAATTAGAACTATTGAGGGCATTAAGGATATTCATCTTACTACGAATGGAGTCCTAACCGCCCAGCACATACCTGAATTAAAGAAACTCGGCATTGCCTCCGTTAACTTAAGCTTGGATACCCTCGACAAAAACCGCTTTAAACAAATTACCCGTAGAGATGAATTTGATAAAACGTGGGATACTTTTTTGAAGTTGGTTGAGTCTGAAATTCCCGTTAAAATTAATGCTGTAGTAATGGATGGAAAAAATACGGGAGACATTCTTTCCCTGGTAGAACTCACTAAAAACTTTCCTGTCTCCGTTCGGTTTATTGAAGAGATGCCATTTAATGGAGAGGGAAGTCATTATCCTGTTTTGAATTGGTCTTACAAGAAAATACTTGAACACATTAAGCAGGGTTATCCGGACCTTCAGAAAATTCAGGATGGACCGAATTCAACCGCTTCTCATTTTAAAGTGCCAGGCTTCCAGGGTGACATTGGAATTATAGCCGCGTTCAGCCGAACCTTTTGCGGCACTTGCAACCGCATTCGGGTAACCGCACAGGGCACTTTGAAAACCTGCCTGTATGATCAAGGCGTGTTGGATATTAAAGTATTGATGAGGTCTGGGGCAAGTGATGAAGAAATTACAACTGCTCTTCTCACTGCATTTCAATCGAGGCCAAAGGATGGGTTTGAAGCCGAACGTTCCCGCGGAGTTGAGGTAACTGAATCAATGTCAACCATCGGAGGGTGAGATGAATTTTTATCTCCTCGTATTCTCCTTCCTGATCATCGCATTAATTTATTCCTCTGTTGGTTTTGGTGGTGGCTCTAGTTATCTGGCATTACTCGCTTTGCCGCTGTTTGCCTTACTGCCTGATCAAATCAGGCCAACTGCCTTATTTTGTAATTTGGTTGTTGTTACCGGTGGCACCATTATTTTTTATCGGGAGAAAGTGCTCGAATGGAAAGAAGTACTTCCCTATTTATTGCTGAGTGTTCCGATGGCTTACGTGGGCGGAAGAATGAAAATGAATGACCGCAATTTCTTCTTGCTACTGGCTTTCACGTTGATCCTCGCTGCTTTTTTCCTTTGGGTTCAGTCCAATAAAAAAATAGAGAAACCTATCAATAAGAATAATTTTCTCATTCAATTGTTGACGGGCGGAGCAATTGGCTTTCTTTCCGGGTTGGTTAGTATTGGCGGAGGCATTTTTCTTTCACCCATCATGCATTTTTTCCGGTGGAACGATCCAAGGAGAATATCGGCCATAGCCAGCGTTTTTATCTTAGTGAATTCGATTGGCGGATTGTGGGGTCAGTTCTCCAAAGGCATTCCCACAATTGAAATGAGTTTCGTGCTTCCTTTGCTGGGAGCGGTTTTTATCGGGGGTCAGATTGGTTCAAGGCTTGGCGCACGGGTATTTAATCCTATCTATATAAAAAGAATTACAGCCCTGCTTATCCTGGTAGCGGGCATGATTATTTTGAAAGAGCACTATTAGATTTTTTTCTTATGGGAATTTAATAATGATTTGCCGAATCACTGATTTGCAAATGAGGTTGCTTTAGTTTAGTATATTGCAAGCATGGCATCATTCATTCAAGGCTTTGCATATGACATCCGCCTCCACTTTGGCGGACAAGTCCTCATCAAACATTAAATCCATATGGCTTCTATAGTTTCAGGATTTGAGTACGATATCTTTATTAGCTACCGCCATAAAGACAATAAGTATGACGGTTGGGTAACCGAGTTTGTTCAGAACTTAAAGAAAGAGCTTGAAGCCACTTTTAAAGAGGATATATCTATATACTTCGATGTTAACCCGCATGACGGCCTGCTGGAAACCCACCAGGTGGACAAAAGCCTTGAAGGCAAACTGAAGTGTCTCGTCTTCATTCCAATCATATCTCAAACTTATTGCGACACCAAAAGTTTTGCCTGGCAACATGAGTTTTGTGCGTTTAACAAATTGGCCAAGGAGGATGAGTTTGGGAGAGAAATAAGGTTGAGTGGCGGAAATGTGGCAAGCAGAATTCTGCCTATTAGGGTTCATGACCTGGATGCAGAAGACAAATTGATTATTGAAAATGAATTAGGCGGAGTGCTGCGGGCGGTTGAGTTTATTTACAAAGAAGCTGGCGTTAACCGGCCGTTGAAATCTACGGACGACAAACACGACAATTTTAACAAGACCGACTACCGCAACCAGGTGAACAAGGTTGCTAACGCCATCAAAGAACTTATTGTTGGTATGCAACATGCAAATGATTTACCGAATCAGAAGTCAGTTTCAAAGTCGCCTATTCCCAAACTATCGGGAATGAAAATAAAATTAGTAGCTGCCGTCATTGCAGTACTGAGCTTGTTGAGTTTTGGATTTTACTATTTGGGGGGATTTGGAAATAAGAATGCACAATTAGCCCGATCAATTGCTGTTTTGCCTTTTGTTGACATGAGCGCCAGTAAAGATCAGGAATATTTTTCTGATGGTTTATCCGAAGAACTTTTGAATGTTTTAGCTAAAACAGAGGGAATACAAGTAGCTGGAAGAACCTCCTCTTTTAGCTATAAAGGAATGAACAAAAGCATAAAATTAATTGGCGAAGAATTAGGGGTTAATTATGTCCTGGAAGGTAGTGTTCGAAAAGCAGGGAATACATTGCGTATCACGGCACAATTAATTCGCTCCGATAATGGATTTCATTTGTGGTCAGAAACCTATGATCGGGCATTCACCGCAGAAAGTATTTTTCAGATACAAGATGAAATTGCACGGAATGTTTTACACGCCCTGGAATTAAAACTTATGTCGGCTGAAAATTCGGTAGAAAAGAAATCATTGCCTACCAACAATGCAGAGGCCTACACTTATTTTCTTAAGGCGACACAACAGGAGGTGTCTCGATTACCCCGTGATATAGAATCAGCCATTGAGAACTATAAAAAAGCAATTGCTTTGG
>JAYUHI010000028.1:0-2568 GCA_043767095.1 Bacteroidota bacterium | reverse complement strand
GCAAAAAAGCCGAAGGGAAGCTGCTCACTATCCTCACCGAGTTTGGCCCGGTAGATTATATGCCAGCCTTGCCCTACACCCGCCAGCCGGTGGCTAATCAATGGGAGATCAATGTGTATATGATGGAGGTGTTGAGGAAAAGGTATGCGTAGATTTTTGGATTTACTTTCTGAATTCTATTTTCTGACGGGCATTATTTCATTGCCTCTGCCGAGAGTGCCATCTCCGATGAAATGTGCTTAAAGTCCTTTTCCTTTTTCCAGACGTCTTCATACATCTTTAGTTTCTCAGCGATGAAATCTTTGAGTTTAATATTCCTCTCATCAATTTTTTCCTGAGGCGTAACCACTGGCGGCTCTGCATTGATTAACTCCTTGGCACGAGGAAAAATTTCCTTATCAGCATCGGTAATAGGGGTTAAGCTAACCCTGGCTTTGGCAAAACCCATTGCCACATTAACAATTACCATGTACGTGCCGCCTGGGGCAAGATCGGCTGTTATAAATTCTTTGTTCTCTGTTGAGGCCCAGAACAATTGCTTACCGGCATCGCATTCATAACGCAAATAGCTTTTCCCTTTGGCTACGGCAATGTATTTGTCCTGATGGAAGTACTCGAATGAAATAGCAAAGCCATAGGAGGTGACCCGAACAAAATACACCACGGCTTTACCTTCGGCTGGTGGTTTGAAGCCCTGAGCAATGGAAAAAGTCAGCCCGGCCAAAGCAAGGCAAAAGGTGGTAAACAGTTTCGTTTTCATATTTTTTGTATTTGGTTAAAAGCGAATGAGCCTGATTGAAAAGTTCTGAGGGTAGTAGGTGTTTTCAAATTCCCTTGCCGAAATTAGATAATTCAGGTAATTATTAGGAAGAGTATCATCAGGATTTGCCAGATTTTTTCGGTTCTGATCGCCCATAGTGGAAAAAACCTTTCTTTTCCATCCAATCGCTTTTCCTTCAACTTTCTTATTTTTGATTGAATTCCGATCCATATCCTAAAACGAAACACATGAACTACCGCATTGAGAAAGACACTATGGGCGAGGTGCAGGTGCCTGCCGATAAATATTGGGGCGCCCAAACCGAACGCTCGCGCAACAATTTTAAAATCGGGCCGGAGGCCAGCATGCCCAAAGAAATCATTTACGCGTTCGCCTATCTGAAGAAGGCGGCCGCCCAGGCCAATCATGATTTGGGCGTTTTAGCTGCCGATAAAAAAGATATGATCGCCAATGTTTGCGATGAGATTCTTACCAAAGCATTAGATGATCAATTTCCCCTGGTGATCTGGCAAACCGGGTCGGGTACGCAGAGCAACATGAACGTGAACGAAGTGATCGCCTACCGCGCTCATGTTTTGCAGGGAGGAAAACTGACGGATGAGAAAAAAGTACTGCATCCCAACGATGATGTAAATAAATCACAATCCTCGAACGATACTTTCCCCACGGCTATGCACATTGCCGCATACAAGCAAGTGGTGGAGGTTACCCTTCCGGGGATGCAAAAACTTCGCGACACACTAGCCAAAAAAGTAAACGACTTCAAAGCGATTGTGAAAACCGGGCGCACCCACTTTATGGATGCTACCCCGCTCACACTGGGGCAGGAATTTTCCGGATATGTGCAGCAAATTGATAACAGCATTCGGGCCATCAAGAATGCGCTTGAAGCGGTGAGTGAATTGGCTTTGGGCGGAACGGCCGTTGGCACGGGACTCAATACACCGAAAGGTTATGATGTGCTGGTGGCGAAAAAGATTGCCGACTTAACGGGGCTTCCGTTCATAACGGCTCCCAATAAATTTGAAGCTCTCGCGGCACACGATGCTATGATCGAATTATCGGGAGCGTTGAAACGGGCGGCAGTATCGTTCATGAAAATTGGCAACGACATCCGGATGTTAAGTTCCGGCCCGCGGTCGGGCATTGGCGAAATTATTATCCCCGACAATGAGCCTGGCTCGTCCATCATGCCGGGAAAAGTAAACCCCACCCAACCCGAGGCGCTCACCATGGTGTGCGCGCAGGTGATGGGCAACGATGTGGCGGCTTCCATTGGAGGGTCAATGGGTCACTTTGAACTCAATGTTTTCAAGCCGGTGATCGCAGCCAATGTGTTGCAGTCGGCCCGGCTGATTGGAGATGCGTGCATATCATTCAATGATAAATGTGCGGAGGGCATTGTGCCTAACCTGGCCATCATAAAACAACACATGGAAAATTCGTTGATGCTGGTGACATCCCTCAACACTCATATCGGGTATGAGAATGCCGCCAAAATTGCGAAGAAGGCGCACAAGGAAAACAAAACGTTGCGCGAAGCTGCTGTTGAGTTGGGGCTTGTTACTTCGCAGCAGTTTGATGAATGGGTGAGGCCTGAGAAGATGGTGTGATGATTGGAAAAATGATGGCTAAGCGGGTGCATTTCAATTTGTCGCGGGTAGACAATTAAACATTCGACCCCTACTGGGTCGGTTTTATTATGGTAATCCGTTCTACAGAGATTTAATCCCTATCGGGATTATCAATAGAATAGGACTCCAGAGGAGTCCTATGTTTGTAGAGGG
>JAYUHI010000027.1:0-14449 GCA_043767095.1 Bacteroidota bacterium | reverse complement strand
CGCCATCCACGTTAAATGAAAAATAAGATGGCTGATAGCCCCGGTTTTTGCTAAGCAGCAATTCGGAATATAAAGTCCGGATGGCATCATAGGCCTTTACATAACTGATGGGGTTGGAGCGTGAAGATTTCCCGATCGGGTTTTGATCGACAAACTCCACTTGTGTTATTTTATTGATGTCGCCTTTCAACTGATCGTATAACCCCGGAGTTTCGGCAACTGATCCGCTCATGCGGCCCAGGGCCGGGTAAAGAATCTTTTTCACCAACGTAGATTTGCCCGACCCGCTCACTCCGGTGATCACGGTAAGCACACCTAACGGAAATTGCACGGTTAAATTTTTCAAGTTGTTCTCGCGTGCACCCGAAATGGTAACATGATCTTTGAATTTTCTTCTTTTCGCTGGGACAGGAATTTTATCAATGCCTAAAAGGTAGTTGACTGTGTGGGAAGGCTTTTCGTCATTTCGAACGGCAGCGAGAAATCCCTTAACTCGAGGAGATTTCTCGGTCGTTCCTTCCTCGAAATGACGAACAATATTTTTGATACTTCCCTGGAAAACCAACTCACCTCCGTGTCTGCCCGCATCCGGTCCAATGTCGATGATTTGATCTGATGCGCGCATGATTTCTTCTTCGTGCTCCACGACAATAACCGTGTTGCCCAAATCGCGCAACGTTTTTAAAACTTCAACCATGCGGGCCGTGTCCCTGGGATGCAAGCCAATACTGGGTTCATCCAGAATATACATGGAGCCAACCAGGGCGCTGCCAAGCGAGGTGGCCAGTTTAATGCGCTGATATTCCCCGCCCGATAAAGTGTTGGTGAGCCGGGTGAGGGTTAGATAGCCTAGCCCAACTTTCACGAGGTATTCCAATCGTGTTTTGATTTCGGTGAGCAGGCGGTCGGAAACTTTTTTCTCGTAGTCGCTGAGTTTAATATTTTGAAAGAACGTGAGCGTGTCTTCGATTGGCATGAGCACGAGATCAGTAATCGATGCCTCGTTAATCTTTACATAGGCTGCATCTTTCCGTAATCGTGTTCCGCGACAATCGGGACAGGTAGTTCTTCCGCGGTATCGCGAAAGCATAACGCGGTATTGAATTTTATATAGTTTGGATTCGAGGTCCTTAAAAAAATGATCGATGCCGTGCAGTTCTTTATTTCCTTTCCAAAGCAATTCTTTTTGTTTGGGAGAGAGGTCATGGTAAGCCCGGTGAACCGGGAAATCATAATGGATAGCTCTCTTGAGCCAGGGTTTTTGCCAGGCACTCATGGTTTCCCCTCGCCACGGGGCAACCGCGCCTTCGAAGAGCGAGAGTGATTTATCGGGGATCACCAGATCTTCGGAAATGCCCAGGATTTTTCCAAAGCCTTCGCAGGTGGTACACGCTCCGTATGGGTTGTTGAAACTGAAGAAGTTTACCGATGGCTCGGTAAACGACATACCATCCAACTCGAACCGGTCAGAGAAATGAAGTGTCTCCTTTCCATCCACATGAACGAGACAATCCCCATGGCCTTCATAAAAAGCCGTTTGCACGGAGTCGGAAAGGCGAAAAGTCAAATCTTCATCATCGGGCTTAACGGCAGCCCGGTCAATCAGAACTTCGACCCCCTGCCCCCCTGCCTGTCCGGCAGGCAGGCCGAAGGGGGAAAAGCTTTTCTTCTTCCTTACTTTGGATTTTCCCCCTTCGGGGGCTAGGGGGCTTTGTATTTCCTCAATGAATTTCATTTCACCGTTCACGAGAACCCGCGCAAACCCCTTGGAAAGCAGCAGTGAAAACTCATCATCTAATTTTTTTCCTTTCTGAATTTTAAGTGGACAGGAAATCATTATCCGCGTTCCGGCACTCAACTTATTTATGGTGGTGACTACATCGGTTACTGTATCACGTTTCACTTCTTTTCCGCTCACGGGCGAAATGGTTTTCCCGATGCGGGCGAAAAGCAGTTTCAGGTAATCATAAATTTCAGTAGAAGTACCAACCGTGGATCGTGGGTTTCTGGTATTCACTCGTTGCTCAATAGAAATGGCTGGTGAAACGCCTCGTATATAATCCACATCCGGTTTTTCCATCCGGCCCAGGAATTGGCGGGCATAGGCGCTCAGGCTTTCCACATACATGCGCTGGCCTTCTGCAAAAAGAGTATCGAAAGCCAAAGAAGATTTTCCAGAGCCCGAAAGTCCGGTTATCACTACCAGTTTGTTGCGCGGAATGGCTACACTCAGGTTCTTCAGGTTGTTTACCCGAGCCCGTTTAATGATGATGTATTGTTTGGGGTCAAGATTATCGAGGTGGGAATCGTTCATAATTTTCAATTAGCCAATCCTGAATGTTCGGGAGACGATTAGCCAATGAATGACCAAAACCTAACATCTCAAAGCTTTCTAAACTTTTTTTTCGGGCTTCTTTTCTGATGGTAAATGGCCGAAATGATAATCTCATTAGCTGAGTTATCTATGAAGTAAACAATAGTATGCGGAAACTTCTTGAGGCCAAGAACTCTGTAATGTTTATACTCGATTTTCCAACGAAATGGATTTTCACAAATCAATTTTATAGCCTTGCTGACTGCTTCAACAAAATCCTCAGTGGCTTGATCGCTTCTTTCCTTATACCACTCGACTGATCTTTCATATTCCTCCTGAGCGGTTGGATGAAGAATTAACCGATAATTCATGCAGTGGAATTGCCTCTCAGAATTTTTTGAATTCGCCTTTTACTTTCAGGAGCACTGATCATTTTCACCCTTCCTGTTTTGTAATCAGCATAGCGCTTGTCAAGGTCATTTTTTATGGTTTCAGTAAATAGCAGGTCGGAGGTTATTATGTCATGTTCAACCATGGTGTAAATGGCTTTTATTTTTTTATCATGGGCTACCTCTAAGTAGCTGTGAAGTCTTTCCCTCAATGTTGATGTGCTCATAATTAAAATTGATTTGTGAGCCTGGTTTGTATGTTTTTGTTCCCTAATTTAAACCAATACTCCGGGTCGATGAATGCCTATCTCAAATAAACTACTTCCACAAGTCTTCGGTTTTGATAACCTTGAAATTTCCAGCTTTTCTGTCGCGATCACCCTTTTTTATCTTAGCAACAAAGCCGGCGTTGTATTTGCCCTTTGTCTTCACTTTTTCAAATGGCAAATCGAGAACCTTAGCCAACTCTTCAAAGACTTTTGATTGCGATTTTGATCTGGGATGAATAGTAATTGTTTCCATACCTCAAAGATAACAGGGTTAATTGTTTAAATCGTCTATGCACAATCCCAAATTATCCAGAACCCAACTCTAAAATGAATGGGGTGGTTCAAAAATTCGAAAGCCAGTGGAGACCACCTGACTAATCCTGATACAACATTGATATTTAATTATCAAAATCCGGCTCGTAACTGGGGTCTTTTGTTTCTCCGCCTCCCTCCTCATCGAAATCATTTTCGGAAGTTTCCAGTTCATCACTTTCAGGATTAGCGAGCTCATCTACATCATCAGGGCGGTCGAATTCGGCTTTCTTACCGAAATCAACATTATACTCGCCATCGCTGTTTTTGGTAGAGGGAACTTTCACGAGGTAGGTAGCATCGTCCGTTTCCAAAGGAAATACGAAAATGTGTTCCTTTTTGGCGTTGATAATACGTGTAACACTGGACTCATACCCCGTGGGGTATTGCTTTTTCAGCAAATCTTTCAACGAATCGTCTAAGCCATCCAGGCTCTTGATTACTTTTTTCTTACTAACAGGCATGTAGTGGTATGGGCTCTAAAACGCGGACAAATAGGAAAATAAATTTCGTTGCAGGCAAGAATTTTTTGAAAATTTTTTGCCCGTTTCAATAAAATATTTACCTTTTCAACAGAAAATAATCCAAAACAAAACCACCTGCTTATTGATTTAGACATTTACGTTACCAAACGTGAATAAAAATGATAGATAAAAGCACCAGCGACAGCCACTTGGTTTCGCTCTATCAGCAGGGAAATGAAGAAGCATTCAAAACGTTGCTTCTCCGCCACAAATCCAGAGTTTACACGGCCATTTATTTGATTGTGAAGGATCGCTACGTGGCCGAAGATCTGCTGCAGGAAACTTTCATAAAAGCGGTTAACACTATTAAAGGGGGCCGGTATAACGAAGAGGGCAAATTCCTGCCCTGGATTAGCCGTATTGCCCATAATATGGCTATTGACCATTTCCGCAAAGAGAAGAGGCATCCTGAAATTACGCTTGAAGATGGCAGTTCGGTGTTTAATTCCCTCCAATTCTCCGGGAATACCATGGAATTACAAGAAATTGGCCGTGAGAATAAGAAATGGCTAAGACAATGCGTTAAAGAGTTGCCTACTGAACAAAAGCAGGTTTTAATAATGCGCCACTTTTTGGATATGAGCTTTCAGGAGATTGCCGACCGCACAGAAGTGAGTATAAATACTGCCCTGGGCCGCATGCGGTATGCGCTCATTAACCTGCGCAAAATGATGATGAAATCCCAATATGCCTATGATAAAGACCTTTACACAAAACGACCTGATCAGGTTTCTCTACCACGAGACCTCGGAGGAGGAAAACCTGGAAATTAAGCGTGCCCTGCAATACGATCAAGACTTAACGCTTCAGTTTGAGGAGTTGCAAACGGTTGTCAATAACCTTGATGACTCGATGATGGAGCCTTCTGTTGATTCTATTGAAAAAATATTGAGCTACTCTCGGAGTATTTAACTTTTGGGACGCTTTGAGCGTCTCAAAAGTTCCCATTTTAATCTGTTCGCATCATCATCCTCATCCCTCCAGGCCTGCGGCTTCCGCCACCGAAAGGGTTCAACTGCTTGTTCAACGCATAGGTGAAACTTACCATAACGTACCGGCCCAGGTTGTTGATGGTTTCCTGCTGCAGGTAATTGGCTGAAGCGGTTTGGGTTACGCTTAGGCTCCTGTTCAGCACATTGCTCACACCCACTTTAATTTCACCTGCATTCGCTTTCATGATAAAACGGGATAGCCAAACATTCAGAATAGGGATGGTTTGGTTGAAATCGTTTGTACGGCTGTCATAGACATAAAAGTTAAAATCACTGTTCAGTTGGAATTTCTTTAGGATGGTGATGTTGGTTTCTGCTGTGTAGGTGGAGTTGATGTAGCGCTGGTTGTTGGATGTGTTGAAATCGTAGCGGGTGGACTGGTTGCGGATGTTGGCGCTCAAATCCAAAGTAAAAAACTCTTTGTAGGTGAAATTATAGCGCACGTTCCCGCCCAGCGTTTCTGTTCGTATTGTATTTTCCACATCATTAAGCAGTGTGATACTTCTGCTCTGAGCCAAGGTGCTTCCAAAATTGAACCGGCTCAATAGTTTTCGGATAGGGAAGCCGAAGTTCAAGTTGGCGTTCATAGTCAAGGCATCTTTTACATTTACAGGCCTGGTGGTTCTTCGAAGGCGGCTATCAACCCCTTGCGAGTTTACAATGGCGTTGGTTTGATAGTTTACCGTTGCCACAGCAAAAAAGCTGATAAACTTAGCTGGATTGAAAGTATTGAAATGCACATTAGCCGATTGGGCATAGGCCGGCTTCAAAGAGGGGTTCCCCACGTAAACATTAAGCGGATCCTGGTTGTCAATTACCGGTTGCAACTGAGTGACGGTTGGTTCTTGCATGCTGGTTTCATAATCCACGCGCAGGTGTTTGAAATTGCTGAAATCGTAATTAAACCTGGCTACCGGCAACAGGTTTTCAAACGGCCGGTCAATGGTAAACGTGGTATCGGCACGCGATACTTTTCCCTTCAATCTTGTTGACTGATAACTTGCCCCCACTGTGAAGTTAAATTTCTGCCTGTTAATTCGCAGGTTAATTCCTGGCCGGTTGTAGATATAATTACTGCCATAGTCATTGCTTAGCAAAGGATTGAGCACTTCATTACCCAATACCCTGTCATAGACTTCTCTATCCACGGTGTTCCGGTTAGTTCTAAAATTGTAGTTGGCTTCCAGGTACTTTCGGTTGCCCAGGGGCTCCGTGTAAGATAGGGTGGCGCCTAATGTCTGGTTCAATGTGGCCTGGTTGTTTACTTGTGATATACTCTGCTTCTCGTCCGCAGCCTTAAAATCGTTATCGGTTTGCTGCTCTCCGTTGCTTTTTATATCACTCAGGTTAAAAGTAAGGGAGGTAGAAATTGTTCTTCCTTTCTTATTGAAGCGATGCCGCCAAAGCAGATTATTATTCAAACTCTTACTGATGGAGTTAGAGTACGTATTCCGGTCGCTCACATTAATGGTGTCTCCATCTTCTAATGTGGTAACACTGTAACTGTTTCCCGATTGCTCCGAATCTGAATAGGCAAGGTTTGAATTGAGGCGAAGCGAGTTGGCTGAATCAATTTTATGATCAATGGTGAGGTTAGCCCTATGGCTGTCGGAATTGCCGAGCGTTGCACTTTTTGAGAAATAGTTATAAGAGCTGTCGTTTGGCAAATAGTTGATACGAAATAAGTCCCTGTTAATATTCTGCTCCAGGCGGCTATAAAAATAATTTCCGCCCACCTGTGTCTTCTTGCTATTAAAATCCTGGTTGAAGTTCAGCCCACCTGCATAGTTGGTCATGATTCCGTTTTGCCTGCCGCCAAAATTCAATGGAACACCCGAAGTATTATTTCCATCAATCTGAATGGTCATGCGGCCTCCCCCTCCTCCTGCCATTTGAGAAGCGCCTCCGGAAAAATTCATATAATCATCGACAGAAAAGCCTTGTTCGTTCACATTGTTGGCCATGCCTAAAAATGAAAATTGCTTTCCACTATTAAAGCGGTTAATGTTGGTCTTCGCCTGAAATCGATCATTGGTGCCCACTCCGCCCATCATGTTTCCAAAAGCAGCATTGCGCTTCTCTTCTTTCAATTCAAGGTTGATGGTTTTGGTTTTGGTGCCATCATCAATGCCCGTGAAGGTGGTTTGCTCAGACTTCTTATCAAACACCTGAACTTTGTCAACCGCATCGGCAGGCAAATTGCGCGTGGCCAGTTTAGGGTCGCGGCCAAAAAATTCGCGGCCATCCACCGTTACCTGTTGCACTTGTTCACCCTGGGCATTGATGGTTCCATCGGTTTCCACTTCAATGCCTGGCATTTTTTTGAGGAGGTCTTCCACATTGGCATTGGCTTTTGTTTTGAACGAGCCGGCATTGAACTCTATCGTGTCGCGCTTTACCGTTACCGGATTTTTCTCTCCCTGAATAACTATATCGGCCAATGCCTGTGACCTGGGAATTAATTTTATGGCGCCAAAATCGAACAGCGTGCCTGTTTCCGGAGTTGAGAAATTTTTTGTGAAGGTGGCAAAACCAACAAAGCTGATTTTTAACTGATAGGTTCCTTTGTTTACGTTCTTGATTTCAAAAATCCCAGACGAACCGGTGACAGCAAAATTCACCAACGATGAATCCTTCGGGTTCAGCAACATAACCGTGGCGGAGGGCATGGGTTTGGAAAGCGAATCCGAAACGGTTCCCTTGATAGAAAACTTTTGGGCGGTGACGCTCCATCCAACAAGTAAAGGAAACACGAGTAGAGTAAATTTTTTAAAGGCCTCACCCCTGCCTGTTCGGCAGGCAGGCCCGGTCTCTCTCAAAAGTAGAGGGGTGACTCTCCTAGTATATTTTTTTGCTGCAATCATTTTGATTTTTTTTGAAATCTCCTTTTTCGGAAAAACTATTGTTAGCGAACAGTAAAATCTAGCTCTCTTAAATTTTAAGAAAAAGTTTTGTAAGTAGTCACCCCTCTCCCTCCGGAGAGGGGCTGGGGGGTGAGGCCTTCGTTCAATTCCTGATAATCATTCCCCCTTGCTGCCGCGTACGCATTTGCTCATCCATCATTTTCCGGAAAGCAGATTGGGATATGGGTTCACCTTTCACAGGCACTTTTAATTCATTTTTCTTAAGGACTTTGAAATCAAATGTTTTAGCCACAATCACCCGTTCACCATTGTTAATATCAACAGCCAACACAGTTCCGGGCAAGGAGTGAAATCGTTCCGGACCAAGGAATGGGCGCAGTTTGTCGGTGTACCAGGCTGTGATTTCTAATTTTCTATCGGGTCGCGATTCATCGGTGTAGTAGGCCATCTTGCATTCATAACCCTGAATGGTTTTGGTTTCCTCCCCAAACTTCCAGGGAGCCACACGCAAGGAGTCTGTAATTAAATATTGTTTACCATTAAACTCGCGGCTCGAAATAGCTTTCGTTTCTCCTGGATTAAAATAAATCTCTTCATTGGGTTGTTGAAACCTCATCACCATTCCTCCGCCTCCACCAGGCCCATGCCCTCCACCTTGAGCGACCATATCTGCTTCCTCATCTTCAATCAATGGTTTGTATAAAGACTCGCTGGTGTTATAAAACAATTGTTGTTTGTTCGTTCGGAATTCAGGAACCATGGCTTTCATTCCTTCTCGTTCTTTGGGTATGTTGCGGTGAAGGTTAACTTTTACTTCGTAGGTGATTACGCCCGTCTCTTGCGCAAGCAACGTTTGAATGGCAAGAATGGAAATAAGAACGCCTACAAGCAAAATTATTCGTTTCATGGTTTTTGGATTAAACATTTTGTACCAAATCTACAGGCTTCAGATGGTTTATACCGTCTAAAAGTTTGAAAGAATGGTAATAAAATAAAGCATGTATTAAGCTCTTGAGTTCTTAATTGAACGGTGCGCAAGATGATTCAATTCTTAGAAGCCTTCTCAAAAATAAAATTCATGTCAGGTTGAGTTTGTCGAAACCTCTTTTTTCCAATACAAATATCCTTCGACAGGCTCAGGCTGACAGGGCTACAGGTATTTTTGAGATGGCTTCTAAATATCTATGAAGAAGCCTTCTCCGTAACTTCATAGCTCTGAAAGTCACTTCCCCATCATAAAATATTTTACCATCACCTTCCAATTAATTTTAGCGCCTGTCATTAAAATGCCTACGCGGTAAATCCGGCCCGCAGCCCAGGTAGTGAGAATAAATCCACCAACTAATAATGCCATGGAAAGCGCCAGTTCTGTCCAGGGAACATCAAAAGCAATCCTTCCTACCATGGCCACTGGTGATGTGAAGGGAATGATCGAAAGCCAAAAACTAACCGTGCCGTGTGGGTCGCGCAACACAAACATGAACAAACCCAGATAACCAATTAATAGCGGAAGTGTAATTGGGAATTGAAACTGCTGCGACTCTTGCATGGAATCTACCGATGCGCCCACGGCTGCAAATAATGCACCGTACATCAAATAGCCGCCCATGAAATAGAAGAGAAATATCAGGGCGATTTTTAAGAGGGGCACTTCGCTGAAATTGGACATTAACTCAACCACTTTGTTGTTCTGTTGCTCCATGGCATCTTTCACCTCTTCGTTATCGGCCATGTTTTGCTGAACTTGTTCCATCATTTGTTTCTGTGGCATCTTCAACCCGAAGTAGGCCAGCACGCCCGATGATAAAAACGTCATTATTAAAATCCAAATGGTGAATTGCGTCAATCCAACGGCTGCAATGCCCAAAATTTTTCCGAGCATTAACTGAAAGGGTTTTACGGATGAAACAATCACCTCAACAATCTTGGACGTCTTTTCGTCAATCACGCCCTGCATAATCTGAATGCCATAAACCAAAACAAAAATGTAAATCAAAATACCAAGGGCCATGCCAATGCCCCCAAGGATATTAGCATTACTGTCCTTCTCTTCCCCAGAATCAGAAATTGTTTTTTGATTTAGGCTGACGTTGGTTTTAAGATTTTTAAGGGTCTCTTTATCAATTTTATATTGCTCCAGTTTCAAATCGCGAATGCTTTCTTCAATTAATGACTCAAGCTGCCCCACTTTTTCAACACTGGGTTTTTCCTTGGTGAAGATTGTGAATCCCTCGGGTTTTTGAATATCAAATGGCGGAATGTGCAACAATGCAAAATCGTTTGTGATTTTATAAGCATCCTTTGCCTGGTCGATAGACATAGTGAGCGGGATGAACGTAAACCGTCTGCTATTTTCAAACACGAACTTTCCGCTTTCATCCACCACTTGCACCTGTTCCGCCTTAGCGGACTCAACTTCCTTTATCATCATGTAAGCAAATCCTCCAATAATGGCAGGAAAGATAAGCGGCACCAATATGGTGGTGAGCAAAAAAGATTTCTTTTGAACGCGGTTGAGAAACTCCCGTTGAATGATTAACCAAACTTTATTCATGTGTGAATGATTTGAAATTCGAAATCTGAAATTATTTAAACCTCTTGTAGATGCTTCTTCAAGGCATCATCTCCTTCGCCTTTAACCAGGCTAATAAATATGTCGGCCATGGTGGGCAATTTTTCCTGGAAACTGTGTATTTCTGTTTGGTCAACCAGTATGCGGATCAGTTCGTTGCCTTTGCTGCCATCGGTAATTTTGATGAGTGATGAAAACAGATCGCCCTCCACGGGCCGTTGTCCGGTCAATTCATATTTGCCAGGAACGAGGTTCAAATGATTTCCTATATGCTCCACGATGAAGGTGCTCGACCGGTATTGGTCTTTGACTTGCTTCTTCGGTCCTTCTAAAATTTTCTTCGACTTATTGATCAAGGCGATATGATCGCAAAGAGCCTCCACGGTTTCCATTCTGTGTGTGGAGAAAATAATGGTGCAGCCTTTTTCCTTGAGTTCCAAAATGTTTTCGGTGATGAGTTGTGCGTTCACCGGATCAAAACCTGAAAAGGGTTCATCCAGTATGATCAGTTTGGGTTCGTGCAGCACGGTGCTGATGAACTGGATTTTTTGCGCCATCCCCTTCGAGAGGTCTTCTACTTTTTTGCTCCACCAGTCTTTGATCTCAAATTTCTCCAGCCAGAATTTAATCCGCGTCAGCGCATCCTTTCTGCTCAACCCTTTCAACTGGGCTAAGTAAAGGAGTTGATCGCCCACTTTCATTTTTTTGTAGAGGCCTCTCTCCTCCGGCAAATACCCGATGATCTCAACATGTTTTGGGTGCAACAACTCACCAAATATCCTGATCTCGCCTTCATCGGAATTAATAATCTGATTGATGATGCGGATGAGTGTGGTTTTCCCAGCACCGTTTGGGCCGAGGAGTCCGTAAATACTTTTTTCAGGAATAGTGATGCTGATATCGCTGAGGGCGGTGTGTTCGGAGTAGCGCTTGGTCACTCCCTTGATTAGTAATGCTTCCACAGGGGATGGGTTTGTCTTTGGATGATTTCTCAACAAACATACGGAAACCACTGAAAAACGTTTGGTGCAGAGAAGCCACAGTTCATGGAAAGTATTATTTTTGTTTATGGATTCAGTAATTCTTCAAATACCGGAGCAGGATAGGTTTACCGAGGACGAACTTTTACGGTTTTGCGAAGCCAATAAAGAACTTCGAATCGAACGGGATGAATTCGGACAAATTATCATTATGTCGCCAGTTACCAGTTTCTTTAGCAACCAAAATTTTGTTTTAACTGCCTTCTTTGGAAATTGGGTAATTTCAAATCCTGATTTAGGCTATGCCTTTGACTCCTCTGCGGGGTTCGCCCGATGGATCTATGCGCTCGCCTGATCTTTCGTGGATAAGAAAGGAGAAATGGGGAAAATTGTCGCTCGAGGAACAACAAAAATTCGCCCCGGTATGTCCTGATTTTGTGATCGAACTCCGTTCGAAATCAGATTCGCTTAATCAACTAAAATCTAAAATGTTAAAGTGGATAGGCAATGGTTGCCAACTGGCCTGGCTTATTGATTCAATCGAACAAAAAGCATACGTCTATTCCTCCATGCTAGAAACCCCAAAAGAATTTGGATTTAATGAGAAATTAAGTGGAGGGGATTTGCTCCCCCGCTTCTATATAGTTGGATTTATCGAACTAAAATAAGCTGTTACCTTATTTTTTCTTAAAAGTTATTTTTCCCATCGATACATCCAGGTCGAATGTTATGACGTCTTTGGGGTTTTTCTTATAGGAGGCATTAGCAAATGTATTCGGGCCTATTTTTTTCAACCCGTTGGAAAGGATTACACTGCATAACCACGATTCACTGATTTTTACCAGCACAGGAATTTCATCAGCCGGCATCAGGATAGTCATATTGCCTGCGCCAACGCTGCCAATCACCTGGTAACGTACTAACGGTTTATCACTGAAGTCGAGCAGGATGTTACCGAACCCAACCTCGGCCAGCACCACTTTGCTTCGGGAGAGGCTGATGTTTTTCACAGTGAGCGAGCCCATGTCAACTTTCACAAAGAAGGTGTCCATGTCCACTTTATTTTCTAGTCCCAGGTTGTAGCCTACGTTCACATCGGCACTGCCGGTTTTGATTTTTAATTTTTGGATTGACAATCCCGAGAGATCGACATTGGCGTTTCCCAACCCATAGCTCAGGTCGAGGGAATAGGGCTTGCTTTCGGTGAGGTAAATTTTCCAGAACTTATCGGAAATGCTATTCACTTCGCTGCCCATTACCTGGTACGAGATCTTTTCTCCAACCCCACGGCTGGCATCTTGTTTTAAGGCCAGGTTTACCAGGCATATCTTATTCTTAACCTCGCTAGTGAGGGAGTGCGCATAATTCTCCATGTCCTGATTGCTGTACACATTTAAAATTTCGGCATTCTGGCTGGGCCTGATGAAACAATTACCGGTTTTGGCTTTGATGCATAGCTCTACCCTGTCGCAATTCTCTTTCTTTTCAACCGAAAACTGCTTTTTCACCTGCCCGAAAAGGACAACCGAACAAAATCCACAACAAAAAATGCACACCGTTTTTACCATAACTGGGTTTTACGCACGGAGGGACTATAGGTTGGTGGGACGTAAGAAATCATCAAAAATCGCAGAAAAGTAAAAGTTTGGGTTCCGGTAGGTTTCTTTACGGGGATTATAGCCCAAAGTTGCGGAAGGGGTTAGGAAATTTGAGGGTGGCCAGTGATTTCTTAGCATTTCCAAACCTAAAACAGACTGTTTCTTTTTCTGGTTAAGGGTTATTTTTGCTTACTTCTCAGAAAATAAAAAAAGATATTAAGCCAATATGAATTAAATTGAAACTGGGATAAAGAAGAAGAGATTGAAATAAATTGCATTTTTGAAACAGTATGAACGAACCAGTCACTTATAGCATACAACCGGAGATTTTGCTTTTCATGAGGAGGTCATCAGGCATGACTGAAGATGAAATAGCAAAGAAGTTAAAACTTTCCAAGTCGGAATATTTGAGTATTGAAAACGGTGAAGAAAAAATTTCCCAAAACGATTTGATTCATCTTGCCGACATTTACAAGCGACCGTTGATTGCTTTTTACTCGGTGGACACTACACAAAGAACCGAGTTGCCCACAGACTACCGTTTGAATCGTGCTAAGAAAATTTCATCAGAAGTTTTTCTGGCGAAACGGAAAGCCCTTTATCTGGCAGAGGAGTTAAGAGAAATTACAGGAAGGAAGACTACACTGCCTGAAATTAGCACAAATGTTTCAGCCATTGCATTGGCAAACGAAGTGAGAACACTTTTGAAAATTGACTTTGATGTTCTGAAAGGAATTATTGAGAGCAAACAGGAAACGATTTTAGCTTACTACAAATCACTGATTGAAGAAAATTTTTTTATTCCTGTTTTGGAACATCCGTTAAAGTCAAATGGTGTTCGCGCATTTTCTGTTTTCGGTGAAGTGAGTGTAGTGGTGTTGAATGAAAGTGATTCAAATGAAGTAAGGTTGTTTTCATTGTTTCATGAGTTCTGCCATTTACTAAAAAGACAAGATGGAATTTGCACAGTAGATTTTGAAAAGGGCAAAGATAATCAACCCGAGGAAAAATACTGCGATGAATTCGCGGCTTTCCTATTGATGCCTGAACAACGATTGAGAAGTGTGATATCCGCCTATGGCGGATCGATCACATCATTGAAACAGTTAGGTGATGTTTCAAAACCATTTGGTGTAAGCAAATCTGTTGCGGTAATCCAAATGAAAACTTTGGGAATAATAAACCAAGGACAATACCGCCAACTGAAATCCAAATTAGAATCTTTACAGAGCAAAGGTTTTGGAAGAAGAAATTGGGAACAGACATACATTAAACGCACCAGTCGGTTAGTATTGAATCATTTGGTTGATTCATACAAGAGAGGAGATTTGACCTACACTTCATTGTCAACCATAAGCGGTATTAAGGACAAGTACCTGCAGAAACTCATTTAATGGCGGTTGAAAGAAATTTATATAACCAGTATATCATCTACATCATTGACATGAGTTCTCTAAAAGAACTTCACGACCGTTATCCTAAAAATGTTTTTCCTACTATTTGGCAACAGATTGCTTCTCTAATACAAGATGAACAACTTTATTCACATATTGAAGTGCTTCGTGAAATCAAAAACACTATTTATCCGAAAGACAAACTTTTACAATGGAGCAGTAAAAACAAAAAAATATTTTT
>JAYUHI010000026.1:0-6110 GCA_043767095.1 Bacteroidota bacterium | reverse complement strand
AATTTAAACGTTGGAAATCTGAACAGACCTGAATGAAAAACGATTTACTGCTAAGAACACTCCGAAAAGAAAATACTGAGCGCACCCCCGTTTGGTTCATGCGTCAGGCTGGGCGATACCTCCCCGATTATCGTTTGCTTCGCGAAAAATATTCTTTTTTTGAACGCGTGCGCAATCCCCAGTTGGCTGCAGAAATAACGGTGATGCCTGTTAAACAGATGGGTGTTGATGCCGCTATTCTCTTTTCAGACATACTGGTGATTGCCCAGGCTTTGGGTGTTGATGTTGAGATTCAGGAAGGCAAAGGGCCAATAATTGGCACCCCCCTTCGCACACAAAAACAAATTCTTCAATTGGACCCAACTCGAACTGAAGATGTGCTGTCGTATGCCATTCCCACCACCCGTGCTGTAAAAGAAGCTTTGGAAAATGAAGTGCCCTTAATTGGATTCTGTGGATCGCCCTGGACTTTGCTTTGCTACCTGGTGGAAGGCAAAAGCTCGAAGGATTTTGCTAAGGCCAAACAATTTTGTTATGAGCATCCGGAATGGGCAACTCAACTGCTTGATAAGATTACGGAATCCAGTATAACCTATTTGAACATGCAGATTCAAGCAGGTGTTGATACGGTTCAGATTTTTGATTCGTGGGGAGGTTTGTTATCGCCTTCTGATTACCAAAAGTTTTCACTTCCCTACTTAGATAAAATGGTGAAAGCCATTCAACCCAAAGTTCCAGTCATCCTTTTTGCCAAAGGATGCTGGTATGCACTAAAGGAATTGCAAAACACGGGTGCGGCAGCGCTGGGGTTGGATTGGACAATTCAGCCTTCATTTGCAAGGCAAGTGGCCGGCTCAACCGTTCTGCAAGGCAATTTAGATCCAATCATATTGTTAGGACCGAAGGAACACGTTGAGAGGGAAACCATAACCATGCTCAAGGCCTTTGGCCGGGGCAACCACATTGCCAACCTGGGGCATGGCGTGTTGCCCCAAACATCATTTGAGAATGCGAAAGTTTTTGTTGATACAGTAAAAAATTTCAAAGGATGAATCTGAAGGAAGAATTCTTTGCGTTCATAACAGTTTTGCAAAATGAAATTTGTGCAGCCCTTGAAGAGCAGGATGGTGCCGTGAAATTTCAGGAAGACGTATGGGAACGGGATGGCGGTGGCGGCGGAGTGAGTCGAATATTATCGGAGGGAATTGTTTTCGAGAAGGCAGGGGTTAACCGTTCGGAAGTTTACGGTGCCATCACCCCTGCGCTGGCTAAACAACTTAACACTTCGGGTTCATATTTTTTTGCGACAGGCATTTCGCTGGTAATACACCCACTTAATCCAATGGTGCCTACCACGCACGCCAACTTTCGATATTTTGAATTATACGATGATCGGAATAAAAAAACAGATAGCTGGTTTGGTGGTGGTGCAGACCTGACACCGTATTATCTTTTTGAAGAAGATGCCATACATTTTCATGTCACATTTAAAAAAGCCTGCGCTCTATTTGACATGAATTTCTATCCTGCATTTAAAAAACAATGCGATGATTACTTTAACAATACCCATCGCGGAAACGAGAGAAGGGGTATAGGTGGTATTTTCTATGATTATCTTCGTGCAGATTCGAACCACAGTGAAAAATTACTATTGGATTTCTCGAAGGCTTGCGGTCGTGCCTTTTTGGATGCATACCTGCCCATCGTAAAGCGAACCAAATCAATGCCCTATAATGATGAGCAGGTTCGGTGGCAACAATTGCGGAGAGGGCGTTATGTGGAGTTTAACCTTCTGCACGACAGGGGAACACTTTTTGGATTGAAGTCGAATGGGAGAACCGAAAGTATTTTAATGAGTTTGCCTCCGCGCGTTCGTTTCGATTACCACGATCAACCCAAACCCGGAACGCCCGAAGCTGAATTGATTAACGTTTTAAAAAACCCTAAAAACTGGTGTTGAAATATTTTATGTTAGATGTCTGATGACCGATGACCGATGTATTGCCACCAAATGCCCAATACCCATGTCCCTGAACATAACCATAATTTAATATGCCATTACAATTAACTAAGCGATACAGGCGATTGCGCTCCAGTGAAGTTCTTCGCAATTTGGTTGCAGAGACTACTTTATCTGTCGATAATCTGATTGTTCCCCTTTTTATCTCCGAAGGAAAAAGTAAAAAAGAAGCCATCCAATCTATGCCCGGCTATTATCGGCTGGGCCTCGATTTTCTGAAGGATGAAATAGCTGAGTTGAAAAATCTTGGGTTGAGGTCGGTGTTGTTGTTTGTCAAAGTGCCTGACGAACTGAAAGACAACGAGGGCAAGGAAGCACTGAACCCAGATGGACTCATGCAACGGGCAGTGAAGTCCATCAAAGAGCTTGACCCGGATATGCTGGTTTTTACCGATGTCGCACTCGATCCATATTCCAGTTATGGTCACGATGGAATAGTTGTTGATCAGAAAATTGTGAATGATCCAACGGTGGAAGTGCTCGCTAAAATGGCGGTATCACATGCACAGGCTGGTGCCGATTTCGTTGCCCCTTCTGATATGATGGACGGCAGGGTTAAGGCCATCCGCGAAAAATTAGATGAAGCTGGGTTTACTCAAACAGGCATTCTTTCGTATGCAGCGAAATATGCCTCGGGTTTTTATGGTCCGTTTCGCGATGCACTGGATAGTGCCCCCGGCTTTGGCGACAAAAAAACATATCAAATGGATTTCCGAAACAGTAAAGAGGCATTAAAAGAAGTTGATTTGGATATTGAAGAAGGGGCTGATATTGTAATGATAAAACCTGCGGGTGCGTATTTGGATATTATCCGCACAGTAAAAAATCATGTAAACATCCCTGTTGCCGCTTATCAAGTTTCAGGAGAATATGCCATGATTAAAGCAACCGCAGCCAACGGATGGCTCGATGAAAAACAAGTGATGCTTGAATCCCTGATCGCCATTCGAAGGGCGGGGGCAGATGTTATTGCAACTTATTTCGCTAAAGACTTTGCCCGACTATAACTTTGATTAGTCGTCTGACCGCTTGAAGCGGTCTTGACGACTGTTTCTAATATCTATTATGAAGACTACAACAAGCGAAAAATTATTTGCCGATGCTCAACAAGTAATTCCTGGCGGGGTTAACTCACCGGTTCGCGCATTCAAACAAGTAGGTGGCACTCCCTTATTTATGAAATCTGCCAGGGGCGCATACCTGTTTGATGTAGATGATAACCGCTACATCGATTACATTAATTCATGGGGCCCGATGATACTGGGTCATAGCCATCCGCAAGTGGTTGACGCCATTAAGAACCAAGCAGAAAAAGCTGTTTCGTTTGGCGCGCCTACCGTTCAAGAAACAGATATGGCCAAACTTATCATGAGCATGGTGCCGGGTTTAGATATGATTCGGTTCGTGAATTCCGGAACAGAAGCTTGTATGTCGGCTCTTCGGTTGGCAAGAGGTTATACCAACCGCTCGAAGTTCATAAAATTTGAGGGCCACTATCACGGTCATGCCGATGCTTTTTTAAAAAAAGCAGGCAGTGGTGTAGCCACTTTTAATATTAAAGTGAATGCAGGAATTCCTTCAGCCGTGACGGACGATACTTTGGTGGCTTCATTTAACGACTTTGAAAAAGTGGAGAGATTGGTTCAAGAAAACAAAAATGAACTGGCCGCCATTATTGTTGAACCCGTTGCTGGAAACATGGGATGTGTTCCACCACAGCCTCGTTACCTGCAGCACTTGCGTTCACTATGTGATCAATCGGGTGCCGTTTTGATTTTTGATGAAGTGATGACCGGGTTTAGACTTGCTCCGGGTGGAGCGCAGGAAATGTTCGGCATCCAGGCTGACCTGGTGACATTCGGAAAAATTATAGGTGGAGGTCTGCCCGTTGGTGCGTTTGGTGGGAAGCAGGAAATCATGAGCAAGGTTTCTCCACTGGGTGAAGTGTATCAGGCAGGGACACTTTCTGGAAATCCGCTGGCCATGATTGCTGGGTTCACCACGCTCTCCATTCTGAAAGAAAACCAAACCATATTTAAAGAATTAGAAAAAAAGTCCGCTTACCTGGAAAACGGTCTGCGGGAATCATTAAGCAAAAAAAACTTACCCTTTAAAATTAACAGGCTTGGCTCCATGATCAGTGTACATTTCAGTGCGCATGATGTTACCGATTTCAAATCCGCGACAGCGGGCAATAAGGATACTTTTAAGAAATTCTTTCATGGGATGTTGGATCTGGGTGTTTACCTGCCTCCATCTCCATTCGAGTCATGGTTTCTATCGAATGCAACTACCTATGAAGATTTAGATGCAACAATTAAGGCTTGCGATGCTGTTCAACTTTTAAAGCACGACTCTATTTTGAACCCCTGATGCGTTTATAAATTTTGATGGCCGCCATCAAGATCATCGCGAAAATAATAAGGCCTGCCAGTCCCCACACAAAACTTAAATCACTCTTCACGCTCGCCAGCATAACAATGGCCACGAGGAAAACGGTGGCCACTTCATTCCATATTCGTAATTGATTGGAAGTGTACCGGAAGATTCCCCGCAGTTGATCACGGTAAAGTTTATGCAGGGAAAAGTGGTAGAAGTACAATCCTGTAACAAAAAAAAGTTTGATCCACATCCAGGTATCGATCGTTCCCAATTCATATAACACCCACGGGCCAAGGATTAACGTGAAAACAGCAGACGGCCAGGTTATTCCCATCCAAAGTCTTTTCATCATGATGCTGAATTGCTCTTGAAGAATTTTTTTTTCAGGCTCAGGTTTGTCGTTAGCCTCCGTGTTGTATATAAATAACCGGACTATATAAAACAATCCGCTGAACCAGGTCACAATGAAAATGATGTGAAGCGCTTTTAAATAAAAGTACATGGCCCCAAAAGTAACAGATTACCATAAACTCTTTGCAGAAATACCCTTATTGGGAAAAATCATAATAGTTTTGCTGAGTTTTGCTGATCGCGACATATTCCTATTTAATCTATGAATTATCGACTTTATTTGTAAACTTTTATTAACACAATCAATTAATGTTGCTGCAAGAGATTAAGAAAAATAGCCTTATCGGAAAAAACATTCTTTTTGAACATGCTGACCAGTTTCTGGCCATTGTAGAAAATAAAACCAGGCAGCCCTCAGCAGGCGATGATGTATTGAAGCGCAGCGTGATCTATTTCTATTTCTGTCTGGAGGGTAAAGCCGACTTCGGATTTGGGCCTCACTATTCCCGCGAAATTATTGGAGGCAAAAACTATTTTTTCTATAATCCGGAGCATGAGTTACCTTTTACGCTAACCCTGGCTCCCTCCACTCGGGTGGTTGTGCTATCCATTTCGCTGGAAGGCATTCACAAACTTTTTATCGAGAGTGGTGAGGAAATCCATTTCCTGAAACCTGAAAATGTGAATCGGAAATTCTATGACGAGCGGGATATCTCCAGTTCCCTCAGACTAGTGCTGAATCAATTGTTCACCAACAACCTGAGCGACAACACAAAAAGAATTTTCTTCCAGGCCAAGGTGCTCGAGGTTTTGAGCTTGTATTTTAGCAATCGCCTGCCTGATATGGAAAGCTGCCCCTTTCTGAATGATGAAGCTACAGTTAGAAAAATCAAGCATGCCAAAGAGCACTTGCTGAAAAATATTGAAGCTGCGCCCACCCTAAAGCAACTTTCCAAAATGGCCGGCTTAAACGAGTTTCAATTGAAGACCGGCTTTAAAGAGATTTACGGAAATACCGTTCATGGCTATCTGCTGGATCACAAACTCGACCACGCCCGTTTGCTTCTTGATACGAAGAAATATAAAGTAAATGAAGTTTCAAGCCAGATCGGCTACACTAATACCAGCCATTTCATTGCTGCCTTCCGCAAGAAATTTGGGATTACCCCGAAGAAATACTTGATGAAATGAGAATGAATTTTGTCCTGTCTCGCTTTGAAATATAGCAATATTTTTAAAATCAATAGGTTTTTACAGGGTGATAATGAACATATTACACCTTTATCATTGGTACAAATCTGGTAGTTGATTACCTGATTTGTACTACACCTTTTTCAGCTATTAAACTTTGCCAAGA
>JAYUHI010000025.1:0-6122 GCA_043767095.1 Bacteroidota bacterium | reverse complement strand
GGTGTCAGCCTGAGCCTGTCGAAGGCTAATTTAAACCCAGAGAGAGGTTTCGACAAGCTCAACCTGACAAGCAAAGTACTTTTTAGTCAGCCCCGGAGCGTTCCATTATTAGTTTTTAGATGTGCCCTTAAGCTAATCTGCTAATAAGATTGAAAATTAGGTAGTTAGCACTTACGACCAAATGGTCGATTTGAAATTTGAACCCACTCGATACCATAGTCGCCCTTGCCACGGCACCAGGGATATCGGCAATAGCCGTGGTCAGGCTTTCGGGCGATGACTCCATTTCAATTGTTCAAAAAATATTCAAAGGCAAAGATCTCACATCACAGCCATCGCACACCATTCATTTTGGTAAACTCGTAGTTGCCGGTGATGAGATAGATGAGGTATTGGTTTCCATTTTCAGGGAACCATCATCGTTCACCAAAGAAAATAGTGTGGAGATTTCCTGCCACGGCTCACCTTTTATTGCAACTAAGATCATTCAGTCTCTGGTGGAAGCTGGCGCCCGGTTGGCCACCCCCGGTGAGTTTACCAAGCGTGCATTTCTCAACAAACGATTTGACTTAACCCAAGCCGAAGCCGTAGCCGATCTGATTCAAGCCGAAAATGAAGCTGCCCGAAGAACGGCACTTCACCAAATGCGGGGCGGTTTTAAAAAGGACTTAGAAAGCCTACGGCAAGAGTTAATTCATTTTGCTTCGCTTGTGGAATTGGAACTTGATTTTGGCGAAGAAGACGTTGAGTTTGCCAAGCGTGATGAATTGAAGAACATGGTGTTACGCCTGCAATCCTTCATAAAACCTTTGATTGACTCTTTCCAAACCGGCAATGTTATTAAGAATGGAATCCGGACGGTTATTGCAGGCAAGCCCAATGCGGGCAAATCAACTTTATTAAATGCCCTCCTCAACGAGGAGCGCGCCATCGTTTCCGAAATTCCTGGCACCACCCGCGATGTTATTGAAGATGTTATTCACCTGGATGGGCTGGCTATCCGGTTTATCGACACAGCAGGACTCCGAGATGCCCTGGACCCGATTGAAGCCATTGGGGTTGACCGGACCTGGCAGGAAATGAGGAAATCAAACCTGATACTTTACCTGGTTGATTTGACGTCAACAACAAGGGAAGAAATAAAGACACAGGAAGAAAAGCTGGGTGAGTTAGGTATCCCCTACCTTTTGGTTGGCAACAAGATGGATCAGGCCAAAGGGGGATTGACTAACCTGATTAGCGATTCCGGCTTTGTATTGATTTCGGCATTGGAAAAAACTAATCTTCAGGCCTTAAAAAACAGGATAACAAACCTGTTCCAAAACGTAAAGGCTTCTCCAGATAGCACTATTGTTACGAATCTACGACATTATCAAAACCTGGCGGAAACAAGTGAAGCACTTAAAAGGGTAATTCTTGGATTAGACACACGACTGTCAGGAGATTTTATTGCAATGGATATCAGGCAGGCTTTGTTTTATCTGGGCGTGATAACAGGAGAGATTTCAACTGAAGATTTGCTGGATTCCATCTTTAGCCGGTTTTGCATTGGCAAGTAGTAACGCCCGGCCTTACCCCACTCCCGCGTTGAGGAAATTACATTCGGTATTGCTATTATTTTTTCCGTTCATTACTCAAGTTATTTCATTCGACTCACATTAAGACCAGATTAAAATTTTCCAATCAATTTGCTTGGCTAAATAAACTTGTGAATTACCTTTATCCGGCAATCACAAAAAATATTTAGTGATGGCAAAACCAAAATCATAAAACCACTTTAACCCATTTTACTATGGCCAAGAAAGCAAAGAAGGCCGCCAAAAAATCGAAACCAAAGGCGAAAAAGGCGGCAAAAAAATCAGCAAAGAAAGTAGCTAAGAAGAAAGTAGCTAAGAAAGCAGCACCCAAAAAGAAAGTTGTTAAAAAAGCGGCAGCAAAGAAACCCGCTGCTAAGAAGCCAGCGCCTAAGCCTGCTGCAGTAGCTGCCCCGGTGGCACCTGCTGCTGCACCAACACCAGCGCCCACTACAACTCCTGAGTCTTCAGGAACAATGGGTAGCAAGTGATTGAGATTACCCAAAAACAAAAGCCGCACCGATGAAAATCGGGGCGGCTTTTTTGTACCCCTTGTATCCGACTTACCAGTAGGATGGGCACTCCAGTCCGCGGTGAATCCTCCAAAATTTAATTCTGTAGTTCACCATAATTTCATGGGTGCCGTTCGAGAACTGGTTCAAATCTGATGTGGTGAAATCATAAGCATAGCCTACATGGAAGTTCTCGTTGAGTTGAAGTTCAAATAAACCTACTGCGCCATTTCCCAAGCGATAAGAAACGCCAAGGCCAACCGTTCGGTACAAAACCACCGTTGAGTTTAAATCAAAACTAAGCGGAGCTTTCTCCTGAAACCGGAAAAGGACAGAAGGAATTAATTGCACATTGGGCGCCAATTGTTTAGAGAACCCGGCCATTAAATAATAGTACCGGTGCTGTTTTGAAAAACTGTTGGTGTCATCAAAATAGATCAGCTTATTATTTATTAAATACGGGACAGAAAGACCTACATAATAGCTTCTGTGCCGGAGGTACAAGCCTGCACCAACGTTGGGAAGAAATTTTTGAGTGATCCCTGAAAGGTTAGGGTCGCCTTGATTCTTTATAATTAACTTATTATAGTCTGACTTAAAGTTATTGAACCCGCCCTGAATTCCCATTGAAAGTGATGTTGTCCGATCTAGTTGAATGCGGTAAGAGTAAACCCCGTAAAAGGAAAGGTCATTATGAATTCCAATTATATCGTTAGACATAATTACACCTAATCCTACCTTATTTTGAAGGAAGCCTGAATGAACCGTTGCCGTAAAGGTCTGAGGTGCACCTTCCAGGTTAACCCATTGATTCCTGAAAATACCAGTAGCGCTTAATTGTGTTTGTGTTCCTGCATAGGCCGGATTGATCAGCAACGGGTCGAACATATATAAAGATTGAAGGGGTCGCTGCTGAGCCATCGCGCAAGCGCAAAACCCGAATCCGAGGATGAGGTGAATAATTTTTTTCATCGTTGTAATTCTAAGTATCCGGCCACTGGTTTCGATCCATCACCCTTATTAATAATGTAGAAATAAGTTCCCTCGGGCAATTCTACACCAGCCAGGTAAACACCATTTTCGCCAACACCTTTAAAGGAGATTTCCCCATTATTATATCCATCGGCATCGTAAACCAAAACACCACTGCGATTGAAAACTTTCACGTTGTTGTTAGGAAATTCCGAAATGCAATCGATGATGAAGTAATCATTGGCACCATCGTTATTATTGGAAATACCATTGAACTTGAAAATTTCGGTTTTAATTTCTACTTCACCTGTGGCCCTGCATCCATCAGTAGATTTTAGATCAACGCTGTATTGCCCTGGGTATAAGTCGTAAAGAGCAACGCCAAGGCCTATATTATTTACACTCCGGGTGAGATCGTTCCAGACAGCGTCTTCCAAATTAACAAAGACAGTATCTCCCAGGCTGTTAACCGTTTGTGGATTGGTAATATCAACCTGAACTGAACCAATACCACCCTTTCCGGCATCTGCACAATAAGAGGGAGTTGAAGTCAATCTCAATTCTGGTATTACTGGCACAGGAAGCACAGTAGCGATTGTTGCAAGTGAGATACAGCGGGAGACCAGGTCTGTTGCGGATACGGTGTATGGAAGGCCGGCTGTGCCAGCGTCTAAATTGAAGTAGTCAAAACCAGTATGGTTAGGGGCCCCGGCAGCCACACTGCCATCATACCAGTTGAAGAGATACCGAACATCATTAGGATCGTTGTCGCCTTCAACACTGGCCATCAACCAGCCATTGGGCATCCAGGTGGCGTCAAAAGGCCCGCATCTGGTTACATGCGAAAGAATTGTAATGGTGGGAGACAGAGGAGTATTTTCGCTAGTCTTATCCTGAATTATTCCCGGTTCAAAATTCGTACACCCTGAAATGGCATTGGTTACCAGCACGGTATAACTGCCAAAGGCTCGTCCAATTAATTTGTTGTTCGAAACTATTATTGGATCTGCCGGGGCAGGATTGATATTACCTGCATACCAATCAAAAGTAAATCCAGCAACCAAGCCGGCATCTGCCGTAGCCGATAATTGTCCGTTGGGGTTAATACAATTTGTGACAGACTGCTCTTCCACAATTGTAACTACCGGATAAGCACGGTCATCGCTAAGAAAATGGGTTGTATCCGCCTCGCAACCGGTGTTGATATCAATCACTTTAACATAGTACCAGCCCGAGTCAAGGCCAACGATTTCATGAAAACCTTCCTTGAGGGTGGCAGGCATATCGGTAGGCGCCATCGACTCCAGTTTCCCTACAGAAAGCTGAGCTGTAAAATCATATGCCGTAAAGGGATAGTTTTTGTTTACGTATGTTGGGTCGGAAGGATCAACAAGAGGCTGATCACTCAAATTTATTACCCTCGCTAACAATGATCCATCCAATCCGATACATAATGTTCTGCCTTGACCGCCTAAAGAAATTAAAGGCGTGAACAATACGTCATCGGGTGGAACAATAAATACTTCCTTGGTTTCGCAATTGGTGGCTATGCTCCGTGCTGTTACTGAATAATTTCCATCATCCAGGTTGGATAGTACACTGTTGTTGCCAATTGCAGGGCCTGAATTATCAAGGGAATTAAACCAGGTGAAAACATAATTAGGCTCCTGCTGACCATCGGCAGTGGCCGAGAGTTCTCCTGAAGGTGTGAGAAGAGGATCGCAAACAATTTGAAGTTTGGTCTGTGCAATGATCACATCAGGAAAGACCCTGTCATCTGGTGAAATCAGGAATCCAATCGGGCCGGATTTACATTTCGTTACGTTATCCTCAACCAGCACATTATAATTTCCGGGCAGAAGGGTTAACACGTTCACCGTAGTTTCTGGTCTGATGTTGGCTGGCAGGAAATCTCCGTTATACCATTCAAAAGTAAAAGCTGCGCCTAACGCCCCTTGCCCAGTTATAGGAACACCGCTTCCCACAGCAACGCTTGTAACCTCAGCTTGTCCTGTTGGATTGCAATCCAGTGGATCAACCGTATCAACATCAACAATATTAGGAAGACTAATCGCCAAATCAAGTAACAAATCATAGGTAGTAGTGAATGAGCAATTAGTAGTGCTGTTCAAAACAGTTACGGTGTAGATTCCATCCTTGGCCTGATCTAATTGTGAAGTATTGTTAGGTGTAGGCATCGGATTGGTAACTGTCGAAACCGGATGTATTCCAGGGCCAGCACCCAATGTCCAGGTGAATGTGTAAGGATCAGTTGATGTTCCATTAGTTTCTGCTGATGTTGCAATCAATTGTCCATTAGGATTCAAGTTATCACAACTGGAGTTTGGTGTGAAAGCAAACTGAACAGTGGGGTCTGTATGCAAATCTTCCAAATCGATAGTGAAAGGCTGAGTATCACACCCTGAACTTGGGAACCCAGGATCTTTCGTAGCCACAATGATATATTTCCCTGCTACTAAAGCATTGAGGGTTTGTGCAGTGCCCGTTGCCACTGGTGTGGAGAAATCATTCAAAAACCAATCAAATGTATAATCCGCAGGCGTGTCTTCCTCCAGCGACTGAACAGTAATACTGCCATCGGGATTACAAGTCAATTGATCCGTTTTATTTACGCTTAAGATTTCAAGGGTTTGTGGTGTGAAGGTTACGATAGCATCTCCATTGGATGGGCAGTCAGAACCAAGATTGGTGACTTGAATTGTATAATTACCTGGGCCAATTACATCTAAGCCACCGGTGATGTGAGGGCTTGCTTTATTGGGGGGATCATTCACCACAACAAAGCCACCGGGGTCAGCAGTCCAGGCAAAACTGTAGTTGGAACCAGCCCATGGGCCGGACGTAGTTGCTGCAATTGTGATCTGCCCGTTGAAATTATTATCACAAGCGGTGCTGCTGATAGAAGAAATTATTAAAGTGGGGAACATGCGCGCGTCTTCTACTATCACCGTTACCGGGGCGCTCGAACAACCACTGCCTCCCGCTGTGGCCGCGGTCTTCGTGGCTATTACCGTGTAACTGCCTGCGTTAAGGTTCGCGATCG
>JAYUHI010000024.1:0-14527 GCA_043767095.1 Bacteroidota bacterium | reverse complement strand
TGGACTTACGCACGATCTTTAAAATTTCTACAAAATCACAGGTTATATCCATCAATTTTGCATCAAAAACAAAGTTTTGCGTAACTCCTCTTACTAATGAACAGGAAATTAAAGTGGAATAAACTAAAGGATTAATCGTAAACCACCATGTAAAAAATCAACCACAAGACAAATAGCGGCAAATATGTGGTGAGTATAATAATGAAGGCATGTTTGAACGGCTTGCGCGAAAAATGCCAAACTCCAAACATCAAAGCCGCCAGGTAGGCAATCTCGAAAAGGTTAAGCGCTTTAAGCGGATAGTGGTAACGGGCCGCTAAAGTAATGTGGTCAAAAAAGCTCATCAGCGAAAGCGGGTAGAACGCCTGGATGCGATAGAAATCGGGATCGGATTCAATTAGCGTGAACCAAACTATCTTGATGCCCTCGGGAACATAAAAAACCAGTTCAGCAGCCATCACCACACGCCAGCATTGCTCGTAGGTTACCCGGAAGCCGAACATGAAACAGCCAACCCAAATCACGAAAGCAATCACCAGGAATTTCCATAAATAGATAATAGGGATAGAAAAATACTGAAGGGCACTGCGGAGGGCGAGCATGGAGCCCTCGGGCCGGTTGGCCAGAAACTCAAAGGCTGCTGTTTCGTTTTCTATAAACGACTTCTTTACAAACAGCAACAAGAGCGTTGAAACGCAAATAAAGATGAACATTACGCGTTTATCGGTTTCCAGGAAGGTACTAAGCGGAGATTCGGCAGACATTGTCGGGTTTACAGTTTGAGTAACTAATTTTGTGCGATGCGTGTTTCTTTGATCCTCATTATTTTTTATAGCTACGTGTCCGGACAAGCCCTTCAGGCATCAGGCCAAACGGTAAAGAAAGATACGTCCATCATCTTAATCAACAACATGGCCATTCAACTGGAAACTACCCAGGCATTGAACGACCTGTATAATTTTAAGTTCGAAAAAGCGGAGCAACAATTCAGGTGGTTCAAACAAAAGTACCGCTGGCACCCGCTTCCCTATTTTCTCATGGGCTTAAGCGAGTGGTGGAAAATTATGCCCGATACTAAGAACAAAGCCTACGATGAAAAATTTCTGGCTTACATGGACAGCAGCATTTTGGTTGGTGAAAACCTTTACAATAATTACCCGGAATATAAAATTGAAGCCGCGTTTTTTCTGGCAGCCGCCTACGGGTTTAAAGGACGTTTATATTCCGATGAGGAAAGGAAGAACTGGGGAAAAGCTGCCTCTGCTGGGAAGACCGCCCTTAACTATCTGGAGATAAGTAAAAAACAAAACCACTTAAGCCCTGAGCTTTTGTTTGGCGATGCCCTCTACAATTATTTTTCTGTGTGGGTTCCTGAAAATTATCCCATGCTTAAACCAGTACTTTTGTTTTTTCCAAAAGGCGATAAAAAATTAGGCCTTCAGCAATTGAAAGAAGTCTCATACAATGCTTTTTACACGCGCACCGAGGCCATGGTCTGGCTCATGAGAATTATGAATAGTTATGAAAATGATCAGCCCAGAGCGTTCCAGTTAGCTGAGTATTTGTATAAGACATTTCCGGATAACCCATACTTTCACCGATATTATACCCGCATGCTCTATTCACGTGGCATGTATGCCGATTTAGAAAAGCAGGCCAAGAATATTTTAGTACGCATAGACAGTGGCCGTTTTGGTTATGAAGCCACCAGCGGACGGTATGCATCCTTTTATTTAGGCCAAATGTATGAGGCGCGAAGAAAACTGGATGAAGCAAAATTGTATTACCTCATGGCCGTGAAGTTTTCGGAGCAGAATGGTTCAACCGAATCGGGTTACTATCTTTACTCCCTCATTGCCCTGGGTGAAATAAGCCAGAAGCAAGGCAACAAAGCGGAAGCCAAAAGATATTTCAACGAAGTGAAAAAAAAATCGGGAAGGAAAGATGATGCGTTTAAAGACGCAAAAAAACGGTTGAAGAACTTAGAGAAAGGGGATTAAGTAAATTTAAGGTGGTGATTAATTGGCACCCATTGGAATAATATCAACAGTTAATTTATAACACCCATTAATCTTGGACATACGCGACCTCATAGTAACCCCATTCTATTTTTTCCTGTTCCTGGTTTTGGCTTACCTGATCAAGCCACGCCTTACCAACAACATAACACACGTTTATTTTTATCCTGCACTTTTAGTTAAAATTTTTGGCGCCTGGGCCCTGGGATTCATTTACCAATTCTATTATGCCGGGGGCGATACCTTTAATTTTCACACGCATGGAAGCCGGATTATTTGGGAAGCTTTCATTGATTCGCCAACCACGGGCCTCTCCATGATTTTTTCGGGAGGCGAACATTCACCCGAATTCTTTAATTACTCGAGCCGCATATCTTTTTTTAAAGATAAAAGCTCCTTTTTCGTAATTCGCCTGGCTGCCATTCTTGACCTGTTTACGTTCAGCACGTACACTGCCACTGGTTTGTTTTTTGCATTTTTCAGTTTTATCGGTTCCTGGTTTTTGTTCCTTACTTTTTATAAACGTTATCCGGAAATTCATTTTTGGGTGGCCCTCGGTTGCTTGTTTATTCCATCGGTTTTCTTTTGGGGATCGGGCGTGCTTAAAGATTCATTGGTAATCGGGGGTTTGGGTTTGATTACCTGGCTGCTCGATGAGTTGTTCATTGAAAAAAGGATTTCCATTTTAAAAATCATTTTTCTGATTGTCCTCCTTTGGTCCCTTTTCTCATTGAAAAAATTCATCCTGCAGGCTTATATCCCTGCCGCTATCATTTGGATTTACTTGTCGAACCTTGACCGCATTCAATCATTTGTGCTTCGCGTCCTGGTAATGCCGGTAGCCATTGCGCTGTCTTTTGTTGGGGCCTACTATTCGGCTGTAAAAATTGGCGAGAATGATGCCCGCTATGCCCTCGAAAACCTGGCTTATACTTCTTATATAACCGCCCGCGACATCCGCTATCAAACGGGACGAGGGGCAGGCTCGGGTTATGAGTTGAGTGAATATTTTGATGGATCGCTTGGCAATGCGTTGCGCCTGGCACCACAAGCCATAAACGTAACCCTGTTCCGGCCCTACTTATGGGAAGTTAAAAATCCATTGATGCTCATGAGCGCTTTAGAGAGCCTCACTTTGTTATTATTGACAGTTTTTATCGTAGTACGCAAGGGGTATGGGGCTTTCACAAAAATATTAAATCCTGAGGTTGCCTTTACCTTATCCTTCACCATTGTATATGCGTTTGCGGTTGGTGTATCTACGTATAATTTTGGAACGCTGGCCCGATATAAAATACCAATCCTGCCGTTTTTCTTTCTTGGATTGGTAATTCTTTACAACCTGGTTAAAGAAAGAAAGTTGGTGGTGTTGGATGAAACGGAATAAAAGTCTACAACTTTTTGCCTGGCGGCTAAGGCCATTTGCTTCCTGAGTGATTGATCGAGGATCAATTTTTCAAGATACATTTCCCAGTCTTTTAAAGAGGCACACAAGTAACCATTCACATTTTGATCAATGATGGAAGAGTTCACACCCACGTGTGAGGCAACACAAGGAATGCCAAGCGCCATGTATTGCAAAGCCTTGAAACCACACTTCCCTCTGGACCAGTCATCATCGGTAAGCGGCATTATGCCAATATCAAAACTAAGAAGATCGCCTACTTCGGTTTCCTTTCTCCACGGAACAAATTCGAATGATGCCAATTTAAGTTGAGGGTCAACATTGGAGATGACTCTGATAATTACCGGATATTTTTTTTCGATGGATTGAAGTACCGGAAGGATTTCAATCAAGTAGCCAGCTGTGGAATGAGTTCCTGTCCAGCCGATTATAATTCGTTCGTTCTTTTTTATTGTTGCCGAACGGTTGGGATTATGAAGATTGTCAGTATCAATGGTTGTGGGATTAATTACCACGCTTGAATTGAATTGCCGGGCATACGAGGCCAGCCATTCATTCCCACAACTAACGGTGTAGCTCCAGCGGCAAATGGAGTTCACCTTGCCATGGAATTTAACCCAGGCGGCAAAACGGTTTTCCTTTGAGGTATTCTTCAGCCAGATGGCGTCATCAAAATCGTAAATCATTTTCTTTCTGAAAATTTTACTCAAAATAAATTCGAATACCGGAGGCCCAACCGGAGCGCATTCGCGATGGATGAATACCAAGTCATACCGGAAGCTCCTGAACAAGTCAAAGGGTCGTTTCAAAAAACCAAACAACAACCAAATGGTTTTTTCGAATATGAATCCATTCCTGTAAAGAATCGTCCACGCTCTTAAACCCCAGAATGATGAAACACCAAAGGCGATATTGTTTTTTGATAATGCAGGGAAGTATTGCTCAAACCGGAATCGCTGCGAAGGGGATTCACCGGTGGGGTAGGGAACTAAGAACAGGATGCGCATATTCCGGTTACTGGTTACCGGTTTCCAGTTACCGGCTCCCGATGGCTAACGGGACGGTAACTGGCAACAAGTAAACCGGCACTATTTAAGTTTCGATAAGGCTTCTTTCAACCTGCTCATGGCTTCGCGCAAATCTTTTTCTGAGGCAGCATAAGAAATCCGCAAACAATTCTCATCGCCAAACGCTCCGCCCGGAACAAAAGAGACACGGGCATTCTCAAGCAACCACAAGCAAAGGTCATCACTATTGTTTATAGTTTTTGTCCCATCCGATTTACCATAATAAGAGCTAAAATCGGGGAAGAAGTAAAACGCACCGGTAGGATAGTTCGCTTTAACACCGGGAATTTCTTTCAGCAGGTTAAAAACAATTTCCCTCCTGGATTTATATTCATCAACCATCTTTTTGGTGGGAGTAAGGTCACCGGTAATGGCAGCCAATGCCCCACGTTGTGAGATAGAACAATTAGCAGAGGTGAGTTGCCCTTGCACTTTCATGGCACCATCGGCAATCCATTTGGGGGCTGCGATGTAGCCCACGCGCCAGCCGGTCATAGCAAAACCTTTGGCAAACCCGTTAACGGTGATCGTATGTTCGAACATGCCGGGAAACGATGCGATGCTCACTTGCTCACCGGTAAAGTTGATGTGTTCATAAATCTCATCGGCAATGACCAAAAGATCAGGATGCTTCAAAACAACATTGGCAATCGCTTCTAATTCTGCCTTGTTGAACACCGAGCCTGTTGGGTTGCAAGGCGAAGAAAAAATGATAGCCTTGGTTTTGGACGTGATGGCCTTTTCCACCTGGGCGGCTGTAACCTTAAAATCATTTTCAATGGTTCCGCTGACCATTACAGGTTTCGCCTCGGTTAAACGAACGAGGGCATCGTAGCTCACCCAATACGGAGAGAAGACAATTACTTCATCGCCTGGATTCAACAAGGCAATCATCACATTGGCGATAGATTGTTTCGCCCCGTTAGACACCACAATGTTTTCCGCCTTGTAAGGCACATTATTTTCCTTTTGATATTTCGCTGCAATGGCTTCGCGAAGATCTAGATAGCCGGCTACCGGTGGGTAAGAAAAAAACTTCCCATCATCAATAGCTTTTTTAGCTGCCTCGCAAATATGCTGAGGGGTTTTGAAGTCAGGTTCGCCCAGGCTCAGGTTAATAACATCAATGCCGCGCGATTTAAACTCGCGGGCTTTGGCCGCCATGGCTAATGTGGCTGATTCTTCGATGGCATTGATTCGGTTGGAAAGTTGCTGCATGACAAATTCTTTTGTCGGCAAAAATATGCAAATCAATTATTCTACAAGTGTTAGCTTATAATAGATGCATGCAATTTGTGTAAAAACAAAAAAGCCACGCGGCTCGCGTGGCTCTATTGTTGGATTATTACCTGATCAATTTCCTTTCGATCTCTTCTCCATTTCCTTATCAAAGGTGTCTTTGAATTTTTCGTAGTCGTAATCAATTTTCAGGCGCTCGTCTTTGGAGAGCCGTTCATTGTATTTCGATACTAATTCATCAGCAGAAAGTTCAATGGCAATATAGGTCTTATACGTATTCTGTTCGGTCTTCATGTTCTTTTCGCAAATGGTCCGCACTCCCGTTAGAGTTTGATCAACCACTTCACGGCCCAGACTTTCGAAACGCTCAGCCACTTCTTCTTTGTTGTTCATCTCGCGGCTGTTTACGTAATTATCAGTCACGACTTTAACTGTGGTGCTGATAGACTGGGCCAGTTCTGCCCGGGCATTGGAAAGGGCTTTCTTCTTAGCCGTTACCATGTCCATGCTTTCTCCGCTGCTGTTTGCGCGAAACACTTTATTGGTGGTGAAGAAATCGGGGCCGGAGCAGGGAATAACCACTTCCTTTTCACCAGCCGGAATTTTTTCTTTTGGCTTACAGCCTGATAGTATTGCCGCAGCCATTACCACTATAACTGCTGTGCTTTTCAACATTGCTTTCATATTTATTTGTGTTTAAGTGTGCTAAGTTAAGTATTGCAATTAAGAGGCCAAATATACCTCACCCCCATGCCCCTCTCCAAAGGAGAGGGGTGACGCTCCGTTGATATTTCATCGATTAATAGTCAAAGGTCATTTTGAAAACAATCAATTTCATAATAGTTCTTAAAGGTTGAGTCACCTGCATGATTTTTACTCCCAGAGGAGTGGGTGACGCTCCCTTCTCCTCTGGAGAAGGGCCGGGGATGAGGTTTATCATTGTAAAATCGCATTTAACAATTCTGGTAGTTTTTCCTTTTCCAGCGCTTCCAGCGAGCGGTTATAAGCCTCCTGGCTGGAGCGTTCGTAATCCAGGCTGTAGCCTTTCACTCTATCCAATGTGGTTGCGTAAATCTCTTTGTTGTTTTGGGCAGTGGCCACTTTAATAACGGCCGTAACATAGGTGATATAAATACTCCCTGAAACGGCCCCTTTCTCGGAGTCGGCAGTTACGTCCATTAAGAAGTCCGCTTTTTCTTTTACTTCAGTGAATTCAAAGCCATTGTTGGCCAAATAGTTTTTGATTTTGTTGCTCACCTGATTGCTGGATTTATTTATCCCCAGACTTTTTTCAACAGAAGTCAAATACACCACCGGTCTTTGCACTTTCATCAGAATTTCAGCCTTCGGAGTTACCATCTTGGCGGAAACCAAAGAATAAATTTCGGAAGGGTTCGATCCAGCGAAGGCGAGAAGATTTACGCCAACCCCAACGGTTTGTTCTAAATCGCGTGAGCTGATTTTTGTTAACAGTATTTTGGACTGACCTGCCGCATCGGTTTTGTAATCGGGGAAAACATCGCCTGAGCCTTTTTCAAAAGCGGCCCGCAAAGGCATGTCGGTCACAGCGCGGCCCGATGATTTCTCTATCAGTTTCACCATTACACTTTGGCTGTTTTGATCTACCCTGCGGTTTATTTTAATTTCGGATGGTGTGGCCGTTATTTTTAATTTATCCAACAGCAGTTGCATGCTGGAAATAATCTCGTTGGTCAGTAATATTTCCTTCCCCTCAAACTCAAGCCGGATGGGTTCAGCCAGATATTTTTCTATGGCCCTGAATCCCTGGTAGTAAAACCCAAGAGAAAGAACGAGTTCATTAATTAGTTCCGCTTGTTTGGCTTTCGTAAAAAAGTCAAGCGCCTGCGAAACCGCATTTCGCTTTTGTTCATCTTTTATTTGTTTGTAGCGCGCCTTCGACAGGCGATAGTAAACCCAGTAGTGCTGGGCATCTTCCCAAGCGCCCATTTGTTCAAACTCTTCAATCTCATCGGCAACCGTAGTCTGGATTATCTGCTCGTACTTCTCGTGAAATTCTTTGTTGGCATCAATAGTAGTTAAGGCGGAGGAGGCCGAGATGTTCACTTTAATTTCAGAAACTAAATCTTCGAGGGCGCTTTTCTTGGCTGCCTGAATGTGGTTGATACTCGGTTCTTTCAGGCTGTGGCCGATGCCTATATAGTAAACATCCTGCGAAGGTTTGGCCGCCATCCAGGAGGGTTTCGGGTTTGGGTCAACCTTTTTATGCCGTTGAGTTACAGCCGGGCTGCAACCAGTCAAAACAATGAAAATAAGTAGAAGTTGCTTCACGGTTTGAAGATAATGTATCAGGGTGATTTATGCGACATTCATGCCAATTAGGAGAAAACGATTTGGTAAGAATTCAGAAACAGCAGAAATCAAGAATGGTTTCGGTAAAATAATTGGTTACGAGTTCTATTGATTTCTACCGGCTGCCTACTGCCTACTGCCTACTTTTTCTTCAATCCCCTCCACTAACTTGCACTTCGTAATTGGTTAAGGCGGCAGCATAAAACTCGCGGTTCATTCTGGCGATGTTAGTAATCTTAATTGCCTTGGGGCATTCGGCCTCGCAAGCTTTGGTGTTGGTGCAGGCTCCAAACCCTTCTTTGTCCATTTGGGCCACCATTTTTTCCACACGTTCCTTGCGTTCTGGTTTTCCCTGGGGCAGTAACGCGAATTGAGAAACTTTGGCACTCACAAACAACATGGCCGATGCGTTTTTACAGGCTGCCACACACGCCCCACATCCAATGCAAGTGGCCGCATCCATGGCTTCATCAGCTACTTTTTTAGGGATGGGGATGGCGTTTCCATCGGGAACGCCTCCCGTGTTTACAGAAACATAACCTCCGGCTTGTTGAATGCGATCGAAGGCTGAACGGTCAACCACTAAATCTTTGATAACCGGAAATGCTTTGGCGCGCCAGGGTTCAATGGTGATCGTTTGGCCATCCGAAAAAGAACGCATGTGTAATTGGCAAGTGGTAGTTTGCAGCGGGCCGTGTGGCCTACCGTTGATGTACAAGCTGCACGTTCCGCAAATACCTTCCCGGCAGTCGTGATCAAAATGGATGGAATCTTCACCTTTTGGAATAAGGCTTTCGTTCAGCACGTCCAGCATTTCAAGGAACGACATATCGGGCGACACGTGATCCATGGTGTAGGTTTTGAAGGCGCCTTTACTGCGGCCGTCTTTTTGTCTCCAGATTTTGAGGGTGAGTTTCATTTGGGTTGCTCGTTGTTGGTTGTTGGTTGTTCGTGTGTTACGTTTCCTCTTTTCGGGCAACGATTAACGAACAACTAATAACGATTTATTTATAACTCCTTTGCGATGGTTTAACATTTTCAAAAACAAGATTCTCTTTGTGAAGTGCTTCGGCTGTGTTGTCGCCCTGGTATTCCCAGGCCGAAACGAAAGTGAAATCTTTGTCGTTGCGCATGGCTTCACCATCAGGCGTTTGTGATTCTTCACGGAAATGGCCACCGCACGATTCGCTTCTTAACAATGCGTCATCCACCATCAGTTCGCCCAATTCCATAAAGTCGGCCACGCGGCTCGCTTTTTCCAATTCCATATTCAACTCGCCATTGCCACCCAGAACGTTAACATTGGTCCAAAACTCGGCACGCAATTCCTGAATTTTCTGTTTGGCTTTTTTCAAACCTGCATCGCTGCGGCTCATGCCACAAAATTCCCACATGGTCAAACCGAGTTCGCGGTGCAGTTGGTCAACCGTTTTCTTTCCTTTAATTGAAAGGAGTTTACTTTGCTTATCGGCCACTTTTTGCAATGCCTCCGCAAACGCAGCATGGTCTGTTCCTATTTTATCTTTCCACCCAATGGTGGCTAAGTAATCGCCAATGGTGTAGGGAATTACAAAATAGCCATCGGCCAAACCTTGCATGAGCGCGCTGGCGCCCAACCGGTTAGCACCATGGTCAGAAAAGTTGGCCTCGCCCAATGAATACAATCCGGGAATTGTGGTCATCAAATTGTAATCCACCCAAAGCCCGCCCATGGTGTAGTGCACGGCCGGGTAAATCATCATGGGCGATGTATATGGATCGTCACCAGTAATCTGTTTATACATGTCGAACAGGTTACCATATTTCGCTTCGATTGTTTTTTTCCCATCGCGTTTGATGGCATCGGCAAAATCGAGGAACACGGCCAGGCCAGAGGCACCCACTCCGCGGCCTTCATCGCAAACATTTTTAGCATTTCGGGAGGCCACATCGCGGGGAACTAAATTTCCAAAGGATGGATATTTTCTTTCCAGGAAATAATCTCGATCGGCATCGGGAATATTGGCAGCATCTTTGGCTCTCAATCCCTTCTGTGCAACTTTCGGAACCCATACGCGGCCATCATTTCTTAATGATTCCGACATCAGCGTAAGCTTCGATTGATGATCGCCCGAAACCGGAATGCATGTGGGATGAATTTGTGTGAAGCAGGGGTTCCCGAAGAATGCCCCTTTTTTGTGCGCCCGCCACGCAGCCGTTACGTTCGATCCTTTTGCATTGGTGGACAAAAAGAAAACGTTTCCATATCCACCCGTACAAAGCAAAACAGCATGGGCGCTGTGCGAGTCAATTTTTCCGGTAACCAAATCGCGGGTAATAATGCCACGGGCTTTTCCATCTACCACAACCAAATCAAGCATTTCGGTGCGCGAAAACATTTTCACTTTACCGTTGGCTATTTGCCTGTTGAGGGCAGAATAAGCTCCCAATAAAAGTTGCTGACCGGTTTGACCTCTCGCATAAAAAGTTCTCGATACCTGTGCGCCACCAAAAGAGCGGTTCGCTAATGTGCCGCCATACTCGCGTGCAAACGGAACGCCTTGCGCCACGCACTGGTCAATAATATTTACGCTTACTTCTGCCAGCCGGTGAACGTTTGCTTCTCGTGCGCGGTAGTCGCCACCCTTAATCGTATCATAAAACAAGCGATACACGCTGTCGCCATCATTTTGATAATTCTTGGCTGCGTTGATTCCACCTTGCGCGGCAATGGAGTGTGCCCTGCGCGGACTATCCTGAAAGCAAAAGGCTTTTACGTTGTAACCGAGTTCGCCCAGAGACGCTGCGGCAGATGCCCCGGCTAATCCGGTTCCAACCACAATTACATCGTATTTTCTCTTGTTAGCAGGGTTGACAAGCTTAAGGTTAAACTTGTGCTTGCTCCATTTCTCGGCCAGAGGGCCATCCGGGATTTTTGATTCTAACATGGAATTAAAACTAAAATGTTAATTCAAAATACATCATGATTGGAATGAGTGCAAAGAGGGCAGGCACTACAATAGCGAATGCCCGTCCTACAAAAGCAATCAGGCCATTGTACTTAAGATGGTTGAGCCCCAACGTTTGAAAAGCGCTGGCGAAACCATGCCACAGATGAAACCCTACTGCGGCCATGCAAAACACATACAAGGCAACGTACCATTCAATGTGAAACCAATCTTTCACAACAGCATAAATGTTTCTGGCTTCGTGGCCATCGTAATTTTCAGTGGCCATGTTTCCATAGTGCATTTGCCCATAGAAATCTTTTAAGTGAATGACGAGAAATACTAAAATTATCGTTCCCAGAATTCCCATATTCCGGGAAGTCCAATGCGATGATTTTCCGGAAGTAATGGCGTAGCCTTCGGGTCCGCGTGCAACCTTGTTTTTTCTGGATAGAATGATAGCCCAGATAACATGGATAAGAATGAAAGTGAAATTGCCTTTGGAGATTGTCTGGACGAACGGATTTGTGCTCATGAACTCCGCGTAAATATTGAATGCCTTCCCGCCATCATCTTTAAGCAGTTGAAGATTGCCAGTAAGGTGCACCGCCAAAAACAAAATGAGGAACAACCCAGTGAGAGCCATCAGGACTTTATAACCAAGAGTGCTGGAGAACAGTTGGGTAAACCACTTCATAGGTAGGGCAGGGTTTGAGGATTTTTGCTAAAGTCAAAAATAACCCTCAAAGCCTTACCAAGCAATTGGTGATTGTTTTATACCTCCCAAAGTTTTGTCTTCCTCTTGGGGCAGACAAGAATAACCAGCTTAGTTACATGATAGATGAACAACCCTCAGAGCACTTCGAAAAGGATAATGATGATTGTGATGGCCGTTATGGTCACCAGCAAAAACCACTCACGCTTAGTAAAACGTACGGCAACTTCCCAAAACCTTTTCATAGCTGTTGTCATTATTATTTGTTTTGACAGTTGGGAGATTCCAAGTCTAACGCCATTTGATGTAATAACTGATTATCAATAAGTTATAAATTCCAATAAAAGCGTAGCCATCCTCTTTCAGGAACAAATTCCACGAATGGGATGTAAGTTGACGGACTTATTAGATCAAAACATAGGATTGCAGACCATCAATCTCATAGACTGGATAGCCTTTCAGATTATTACAGGTCACAAGGTGGCCAAAATGAGGGCTAAATAAGGCAAAAAGCCACATTTCAAGGAGTATTCACTTCATTAAAGCCCCCTTCGGTATCATCCGTCCAACTCATGGGGTAATTTTTATCAACGTACGGAAGGGCATCTTCAGTTAAATGCAAAGGCCTGAAGGTGTCGAGCATGACAGCCAGTTCTTTAGTTTCCTTCGATCCGATACTTTTTTCAACGGTGCCGGGGTGAGGGCCATGTGGAATGCCACCCGGATGCAGGGTGAACGAACCTCGATCAATACCACGCCTGCTCATAAAATTGCCTTCGGCATAATACAACACCTCATCGCTGTCGATGTTGCTGTGGTTGTAAGGAGCCGGAATGGAGAGCGGGTGATAATCAAACAACCGGGGCACGAAAGAACAAATAACGAAACCGTGCGACTGAAATGTTTGGTGAACTGGCGGTGGTTGATGTATTCTTCCCGTGATTGGCTCAAACTCATGAATGGAGAACGCATAAGGCCAGAGAAATCCATCCCACCCGATTAAATCCAGCGGGCTGTGCTCATAATAATATTGGTGAAGGTGTCCCTGCTTTTTTATTTTCACTAAAAATTTTCCTTTGGACGTATCGCTCACCAGTTCATGAGGTGGCCGGATGTCGCGCTCGCAATACGGGGCATGTTCTTCGAGTTGGCCCAGTTCGTTGCGGTAGCGTTTTGGTGTTTCGATTGGGGAAGTGGATTCAATGATGAGCAATCGAAGCGGGCCTTCACCAAATTCCAATTTATAAATCACCGTTCTCGGAATCACTACGTAATCACCTTTCCTGATTTCTAATTTCCCGAATTGTGAGATCAGCACGCCATTGCCATCATGTACAAACAGCACTTCATCGCCATCGGCATTTTTATAGAAGTAATCCATTTTCCGGTTGGTGGGGGAGCAAATGGCAAGCGAAACATCGCTATTCATCAGCAATACTTTTCGGGATTCGAGGTAATCGTTTCCCGTTGCGCCTACTTTCGAGGTATTGAGGTGCGTATGCTTCAAACCGTATCCTTCCAAAATTTTGGTTCCGTATTTCACTGGTTCTCCCAAACTTTTAATCCGCGTAGGTGCATGGATATGATATAAGTTGGAATAGATTCCCGAAAATCCTTTTGAACTAACCAGCTCTTCCTTATATAGGCTTCCGTCCGGTTGGCGGAATTGCGTATGTCGCTTGGGCGGGATTTTTCCTAATTGGTGATAATACATAGTGAATGGTCAATGTTCGAATAAATGCAAAACGAAATTAGGCAAAAGTCCGCAGTCCACTGTCAACGGTCCACGGTGTCTTGCAGTTTGATTCTCTCAGCACTTCTATCGGGTTAGTATTTTTTAAGTTTATTTCTGCCCTGCAGTTGACTATCGACTGCGGACTATGGACTTTTGAACGAATGGAGATTATAGGTTACGCAGTTTCAATTTTAATTGGGGTGGTACTCGGCTTGATGGGTGGTGGAGGAAGTATTCTTACTATTCCTGTACTGGTGTACCTATTCCAGGTGGAGCCGGTATTGGCCACAGCTTATTCTCTGTTTATTGTTGGCACCACCAGTTTAGTAGCGGCCATCCCGAAATACAAAGAGCATTTAGTTAATCTTCGGACTGGATTTTTATTTGGCATTCCTTCTATCGCCTCCATGTTCGTCACCCGAAAGTGGATAGTTCCTTCGCTGCCCGATCCAATATTTTCATTTGGCAGCTACTCGCTTTCAAAAGGAGAATTTGTGTTGGGCTTGTTTGCTGTGTTGATGGTGCTGGCATCTTACTCCATGATAAAAGGCAACAATCAGGACAGGACTGACCCCCGGCTCACAGCCAAAATCAAGTGGCATTGGGTGGTGTTGCAGGGCCTGCTCATCGGGTTCCTCACAGGACTGGTTGGCGCAGGCGGGGGATTTTTAATTATTCCTGCACTTGTGCTGCTCACGGGCCTTCATATAAAAATTGCTGTAGGAACATCGCTATTTATCATCGCCATCAATTCATTGATTGGCTTCTCTGGCGACTTGCTCACACATCCCATGGAGTGGCCGTTGTTAATTAAGGTAACTTGTCTTGCTATTGTGGGCACATTCATCGGCAACCGCTTCTCGAAAGCTATAAGTCAGCAAAAACTAAAAAAAGGATTTGGCTGGTTCACCCTGATTATCGGCAGTTGGATTTTGCTGAAAGAGTTTGTCTTATGATTGAATACCGCTAACGAATCATTATTCTGGTGATTTTTTTATTCTGACCAGATTGAACCTGGAGCAGGTATATTCCCGCACTTAATTCTCTTATGTCTAATTCGGCTGAGAGACAATTCTCAAAAGATTTTTTT